>JAKLQT010000087.1 GCA_022013205.1 Candidatus Omnitrophota bacterium
AAATATCTTCCGCCGGTCTATCCCCCGGCTTGTAACATGATATATAGCTCCTGGATATTCTATTCTTAACGGCCTAGCCATAAACAAATTTTATCAGATCAAAGATGTTTTGTCAATAGTTTAGACCTGACCCCAACACCCTCACTATGCGAATTCTAGTTCGGGGCATGTGGGCTGCCCGGTACCAATCTATGATTTGGTTCCGGGCAGAATCAGGCGTATTCTTATTTTAAAAAAACTAAAATTGGCTGCCCGACCTTGACGCTGGACGAACCACCCAACATCAAGTAATACATATGGTTGTGAAAATCTATACCCGCAGGGATAAGGGCAATTCGATAAGGTTCGGGCTCCCTTTCCCCGAAAAACCCCAAAGGCCCAAGCGGGTCTACAAAAATATCATCTATGAGGGCCTTGAGCTCCAGGCCTTTATCAACAGCGGCCCGTCCCGGCTGACATGGGCACAAACCCGTAAAGAGCTGGATATATCGGAGTCCAAGTTAGCACACCTTCTTAAGATAGTCAATCAATTACCACAGGACTTCGTCGAAAATATGCGATCCTGCGATGACCCCCAAATGCTCAAAACCTTCACCGGCAGAAGACTGCTCAATATCTCCCGCCTTAAAACCGAGAAAGAACAGCGAAACGAAATCAATCGCCTAATGACAAAACTATAGTATTGTCTGTTTCGGTATTTTGCCGTCCTTAAAATGCTTGTTAAGCCACCCATTCTTAACATTCTCTCTTGAGTCAAAATACGAAACATACGGCTTAATATCTAATAAAGGCGTATTATCAAGTATATCTACTTCCGAAAAAGTCAAGATGCCCTCCTTTACTGTTTCCAGCTTTACAATAGAAAAGCCGATATGATTCGGCCGATGAGGACTCCGAATCGTAAATATCCCATGCTTCTGATCCTCAAGGAATGGCTTTCCCATAAGATTTGCTTCTTTTGAACGGTTAAAATAATAAATTAGTATAAGATGAGAAAATCCTTCGATATCCTTTAATCCGGCCTGATATTCCGGGAATAGCCTAATCGTTCCTCTAATGCCCTTTTCAAACCTACCCTGAATCGGAATACCCTTCGGCTCTTTGTAAGGCGTGTGAATTATCCCTATAGGTTTTAGCTTAATCTCTTTTTCCATTTAAAAGGTAACCACCTTATCGCTTTCTTTAACGATATCATACATATCCTTCATGGTAGATATCGGGCACATCTCCGAACCTTCCTGCTCCCGGGATTTAATACAACTTCCGCAAGCGTAAATCGTACCGCCCGCCTGCATAAATTTCTCAGCCTGTTCAACAGTATTAAATTTGTCGGTGCTGACCTTCTGATATTCAACTCCCTTGCCCATAAAGAATACTTTGACTTTGTCCTTCTGTCCAAGGGAAAAATTCGCATACCGCAAAGCATTCCAGCATGTTTCGGCATCATTAGTTGAAATAACAACTCCTATTCTCATCTCTCCACTCTTTTCATTTTTTAATCAGAACCAATAGCATTCTAAATCTTTCTATCGCTTGCACGGAATGTGGTTTATTAGCGGGCATGATTATCAGCTCTCCTTCTTTTACAAGATACGGCTCACCGGATATCTTGACTTCCGCTTGTCCGTCAAGTACATTAACCAAAGCGTCAAATGGAGCCGTATGCTCACTTAAGCCCTGTCCCTTATCAAAAGCAAAGAGCGTAACCGTCCCTGATTCCTTTTTAATTATTTCTTTGCTTACAATAGATCCGTCCTGATATTCAACCATTTCTTTAAGTAATGAAACTTGCATATGCGGTGTCCTCTATTTTTTCTCGTATGCCTCGACTACGCCGGTATATTTCTCATGAATCATATTCCTGTCAAACTCATACATCTCATTTAACATAGCTTCTTTTTCGGCATCGGTGAAATACTCCATGCAAGGAATAAAAAAATGCTTATCTTCTTTTTCTATGTGCTTGGGGTAAAATTTAGCCAGCGTTTCCATATTGGATACTATATCTTTCAACGCATTTTGATTACCCCCGACATATTCTGCCTTTGCCTCAACAAGCTTTCTCACATTATTCCTGCCCTTTTTGTGTTCTTCGATAAGTTCTCCCTTGATTCTTTTATGTTCTTCTGAAATATTCTTTTTGGCAAGATCCCTGAATAATATATCTTCCTCTTTACCATGATGACATCTATCAGCATATATACTTATAAAATCTACGGCAGTATCGACAAACACCGGATCAACCTTGTTATTTTTCCTGATGCTTTCAAGATTGGCTTCCATTATTCTTATCATCCGTTCTATAAGCCTATGTTCGATCATTAAAGGTCCCACTGGCATCATAATATTACTCCTATGTTACCCAAATAATTATGAGTATCTATTCCTCTAAATATTTTTTTATTCGATACTTTAACTTTTCTTCATTCTTCTTTTTTATTTCGCACTGCCAAATACAAAGGTAATCCCACCCAAGCCTTTTGAGTTTTGAATAATTTCGCTTATCGCGATTGATATTCCCTTCGATTTTCTTCACCCAAAAAGATTTGTTGGACTCAGGTAACTTAGAGTGATTACACTTCTTACATCCGTGCCAAAGACATCCGTTAACGAATATTACCTTTTTGCGCCTATTAAAAACTATGTCCGGGTTTCCGGGTAGACTTTTCTTATGTAAACGATAGCGATACCCCATGGCATAAATAATCTTCCTAACCGCCAATTCGCATCCGGTATCCTTCGTGCGAATATTCTTCATTATTTCGGTTCTTTTGCGCGGAGAAAAGATATCAGCCATAATTCACAACCAGGTGATCCAATATATTTTTCGCTTGCAAACGACAAAATTCCGGAGGCAATGCATTCCCTATCATTAATGCAATCTTAGTTTTAGTTGCATTTGTCGGGAACTCATAATTCATAGGAAAAGTTTGCAGTAAAGCTGCCTCACGAGCAGTAATAGCTCGATGCTCAGACGGATGCAAAAAGCGCCCTTTCGAGGGATTAAGACAACCGCCGGTTATCGTAGACGAACAATCATCCCATTTAAGCCGACCGTAAATATCATTAAATCCGACATTGTCACGTTTATGACATTTCAAAATATATTTTTTCGGTAAATCAGTTCTACTGCCGCCGTCCTTGGGTATCAATCTAATCATCTCCATTATTTTATCAGTATGTTTCGCTACTATTTTATGGAGCGAATCTTTCGTTTCTTGTATAGATTCGATGGAACCGATACACATTGCCACTGTTTTCTTGATATTTACACTGGGCGCAATTTTTATTTCATTAAGCAAAGAACCTACCACAATCAATCTTTTCCTCCGTTGAGGCACTCCGTAATCAGCTACGTTGACAACTGCAGTATCAAGTCGATATCCCATTCTTTCTAATTTCTTAATCATATTTTGAAATTTGAAATAATTTTGCAACCCCGGCACATTCTCCATCATGATAGTTAACGGTCTGAGTTTTTCAATAAATCGGTAATACTCGTCGACTAAGGAATTACGCCCATCCCGCACTGATCTTTTTTTATTTAGCCTTCTCAAAGAAGAAAAACCTTGGCAAGGCGGACAACCGGCTAATAAATGTAACGGCTCGCCTCCCAATAGTTTTTTCACTTCGGATGTATTTACCAGCTTAATATCGTTCTCAAACACAGTAACACTGGGATGATTAAGCCGGTAAGTCGCAACGGCAACCGGATCAATTTCGCAAGCCGCTATTGTACAAAATCCGGCTTGCTTCAATCCTTCCGATAACCCCCCGCATCCGGCAAACAAGTCTATGGCATTATATTTATTTCTAATCACGTCTCTCTCTTTACGGAATTATCAAGCCTTTTAAATAAATGGGACAATAAACTAAGTAAGTCTAAGCAATCTTTTTCTGAAAACAAACCGGATATTCTTAATTCATCATGTTCCTCATGTGATAATGGATTACGTCCTCCAGCTATAATACCTTGAGACAAATGTTGTTGTCCACTTTGGATATTATTCTTAGTATCTGCTGTAAATTCACCGTCATCTTGTTTTTTGTAATTGCCTATAACATCTAAGTCACCCGCTGCTTCTTTGAAGACAGCCCCCATTAAACTGATATCGGGAGTTACAGTGCTACCGGACTTTTGTTTAACTGAATCTGCATATTTTTTAATGGCCTCGATGAAAGCAGTATAATAATCTTTATTAATATAGTACTGCTTAGATTTTTCTTGCACAACAGGATGTAAATGACGCCAATGTAAAAGAGGATATTCAGGCACAATTTCGTGTAGAGCTTTTATTATAGGAGTAAATTTCTCAAGCGCATCTTCTCCACCTAATGTCTCAATAATTTGCGCTGCATTCGCTTTTACATCGTCAGGCATTGTATCTATCCATTTTCCAGTATCAATTCCGGTTTTCTCTTTTAAATCTTTGTCTTTTTTTTCCTTTCTTTTCTTTCTCCAATCCGCATTAATTTGTGAAACTATTCCTGAAAGAAATTTTCTTAATTTAGTCATATCGGGATGTTCCCAATCTATGGATTGACGATTCGTTGATATAACATCATCGTCTAAGAGATCTATAAAATCTACACTTATCCATCCGGTAAGGTATTGAAAAAAGTGACTTGAAGCGCTACTGGAGAAAAATTCAGGAGCATTTACAAGCTTTCCTCTCGAAAAAAGAGTTATCCCTCTTAGGCCAGAAGAAGGTGTAATCGGTTTTTCCGAAGTTATTAGGTGCCCGTTTATTTTTCCGTGATATTCAGATTCTGAAGGTACCAATAATGTTGACCCAAGATCCCACTCAAATTCCTTATCCAATAGGCTATATTTTCTCTTATTATCTACTGAGATTCTGTCTCCCGAAGGTGATTCAAGAACCAAATTAAAACTTTCATCGAAAATAAATATTCGGGATAAACTGTCCGCTAATCCATTAAAATCAAATGGTGTTTTTCGTTTTAATCCTGTCAACGTAATTATCGTCCCATCGGCATCGCTTGTGCTAACGTTAATGCTATTTGCTCTAGGTCGATAACTACCCTTTGCTATCATCAAATCATCCCATGCTAATACAAATTCATTTTGCATTCCGGAATGTTTTGTTGAAATTGTAATAGTTTTGGCAAGTCCAAACAGCGCGAGTTTTCCAAGACCTTTTTTACCAGTAGGCAAGCGCTTATGCTTTTCTGAACGATTATCTCCTTCAGCATCACGCCTGTTTCTACCAATTACTAGAAATTTACTATTGATTTCATCGTATGCGATTCCTATTCCATCATCTTCAATCCGTATTTCCTCTGGATTTCCGTCTTTTTCGATCAAAGTAATTGTAACATTAGTTGCGTCAGCATCATACGCATTTGAAACAATCTCCGCCAATGCGGGCGCAAGTCTAGAATACATTCGTACACCAAGATGCTTTATTGTCTGAGGGTCAAACCGCATTTCAAATGGTGATTCAGTCATACAACTCTCCTCGCTTTAAATTTAATCTATGCATCTTTCAATCATCCTTTTTAAACTTCTTTCCGCACTCCGGGCATTCAACTTTATTATCATCAAATCACTTAATATACCTTGCTATATCTTCTATCTTCTCAAGTAGCTTGCTTACCCAATCGGTCTTTTTGATCAAGGACGGCTTCCCTTTTATAGAAACCTAACTTATTTCGTATTCTCAACGTCGGTCGGCTTATCCGTGCTCTCTAATCTTTCTCTTTTGGGTATCTGGTCGGCTATTTTCATCGAGCTGTCATCCTTATCTACTTCATAGCTTCCTTCACCAGCCTTTATGCCTCTCTTGGCTATTTGATATGCCCACCACGGAATTTGCGGAGAACTTTGGCTAAGCTTGCCTTTTTGATCTGAATAATGCTTTAATCGTTCGGTCAATATCTGTTCAGAATCTTCCCTCCAACAATCTATGGTTCGAAATATCCTAACCTCATTTTGCAAGGTATCATAACTATTGCCCGCATTTAGATGTGAACTTGACCTTTCGTTTGGATTTAAGAATGTCATGACGGCAGAAAGAACCGCAATAATCAAAGAAAGAACTCCTGCTATGACATTATTATTACTGATAAAAGAACTTCCTGCTATGGCCGCTAATACAACAATAGGCACTCCAATAATAAGATGGAAATTAGCCCAAGTGTGTGCGGCGGCAAAATGACCTTTTGCTGAATAGAGCGAAGATTCCTCTATCCTTTTGCTCTCCTTCATTATTTCCAACTTTGCTTTTGAAACCGGCTGTTCAGCTGTCGTTATCTGATTTTTCATATTTGTTATCCGTATGCGGGGAAATAATCCCCAAATACCTTTCCCCACATTTCAATCGCATCTTTAGCATATCCGCGGCTGTCATTCTCTTCTGCCTTAATGGATCGTTCATATGCCAATTGAAATTTATCAACCGCCTCCTGAATCTTCTCTCGAGTATTTAAGTAAGATCCCACATCACCACCAAGCCCTGCGGGATCGGGATTCTGCTTGTTTATCAAATCTTTTCCTTTATCAAAATAGTAACGGACACCCGAAGGGAAATTAGATATTGTAACATTATCCAGAATCGATAAAGCCAATACTTCAAGATGAAATGACATAAAGAAACTGCCGATATTTTTATTCCAGCCTTTGATCATTTTCACCAATGGAACCATATCTCCATTATGCTTTGTGTTTGATTGGCTCATGATTTCCACATGCTTTTTAGGATCCGTCGATAGCCAAGACTGCCTGATCGAATTTGGAATCAGGAACCCACCCCCTTGTCGATAAAATGCCGGAACAACGTCAACTCTAAAATCATCAAAACGTATTGTCACGGCTTGACCATTTCTGCTGATATCCGGTGTCTTCGTATATGTTTTTCGTAAAGTTCTCTTTACCTGATCAAGAAGCCCTGCTTGCCCACCGTTTTGACCATTATAGTGATGGTAATAACTAACATCTAAGACGGCAAAGATGTCCACATCCGCATCATTCAACGGTGCGATCATTGTACTACGAGAATAAGATCCGGTTAAAAATGATTCTTTAACTGTTAGGCCTGCATCAAGAACCTTTCTAACTGACTTCTGCCTAGTAGAAACGGTTTCTTCTTGTAAGCCCGTTATCTCAAGATTTTCTTTCAATTTCTGAAATGATTGTTTTACTGTTATTGCCATATTAATTCTCTTTTTTAAACTTCTTTCCGCACCCCGGGCATTCGACTTCATTATCGAAAAACAAACTACAGGGTACGTCGGCCCCGCAGTGCGGGCATTTCACCATGTTCGCGCCCATAGCGAAGTCATATCCCAAAAACTCATCAAATAAATCATCCTGCATAAATCATTTTTTACGATTTAAGGCTTCAACCGTTTCAACTTCCTTCGAATCAAGGCCATAAAGCTTATATATCATATTATCCAACCGTTTTATATGGATAGATACCTCTGCTACTTTGGATTGATTATCTCGAAATCCTCGCAACCTAGTTATTGACAAAACCTTATCAACAATACTAATGACTTCTTTCTGTCTTTCATGAGAAATATTGCAAATCGGCAATCCATCAATAGTTTCAATGTCAGTTTGTGCCATAACACGGCCTGTCTCCAATGAAATTGTTTTGTAATAATAATTGAGCAAGTTCGAATTGATAACCGCTGTTATAAATTTCAAAGAATAACTTTCATCAATAAGATTTCCAATATGCACATTATTCAAAGCAAGTAGGCCTTTGTCATCATATGCACAGATCAAAGAATCACCTGTTTGCCGCATGAAGAGTTTCTCTTTAAAATACTCAACGCAATCATACCCGCTTTTTATTTTTGATTTATCATATAATAAAAAATTACCCTCCGGGACAATAACGTATCGATTAATTTCACCGCCTGAAATAATCCCGGGGAGCCATTTTTTACTCTTTTGCTCGTTACTGATAATAGATTTCTGACCACTTTTTCCTATTAAGCCACTGCTGAATTTAACAATATTGCCTAAATTGTTTGCATTGTTCTCAATCTTAAAAATCAATGCCATAGATTTCTCATCAAAAAACAAACGAAATCTATTATGTTTGAGATTGTTGAAATACTCCTGAGGATAAGAAAGCTCTTTGAACGTGCCTTGTTGGACTACCTGATTGTTTTCCGCAAATCGGGCAATTATGTTGTGGTGTTCATCAATTTTCTCTTTTCTCTGGAATGAATAGACCACAGAGAAGCCAACCGTTGCATCAAATACGCCATACGGTAATAAGAGAATATGCTTTATCTCGTTAACCCTCAATATGCATCCTCTAATTCTTGAAAAATACCGTCCCAAGAGAAAACTATCGGGTACGATATATGTTTGAATGCCTCCGTTCAACTTGGCAATCTGAATGGCCTTATCCATAAATAAAGCGTATAAACTAATCTTATATTCAGCAGAGTTCGGAAAAGCCCTCTTCAATATTTCCTTTTCTTGTGGAGTCATCTTTTGCCCGCCCCGTAATCCATAACTAACATATGGGGGATTGGCAATTACAACATCAAACCCGCCATTCTGAAATACTTCGGAAAAATGCAACTTCCAAAGAAAGAATGGTTTGATATTTGACCGCTTGAATTCTTCGAGTTTCTTAAGCTCGGACTGTTTGCCTTGTTCTTTAAGCGTAACTTCGATCAAATCCCACTCCAATCTTTCTATCCGCCGCTTCAAATCGTCTTTTTTTGTCTTTTGAGTTGTTTCGAAAAACTCCTTATGCAATTGCTTCAAATCATCCGATTTCTTCTTGGCATTGCTGAACATATCAAACAAGCTAGCGTTTTCTACAACTTTCTTCCCGGATTGTTCAAGACGACGGATCTGAGAACTTATTTTTTTCAAATCATCGTTGATCTGCCTTTTTTTGGCTTGGGTTAACTTATTGGCCTGGTGCAGTCTTATATACTCAGACGAAAGATCAGACTGCTTCCCTTTTAAATCAGCTATCTGCTTTTCTTTATCGAAGTCTACCGTAGCGATTATGCGTTCGTCAAATAGTCGAACACCTTCGAACTCTTCCAACAAACTATTCCCTTGCATAATCTTATACTCTAAATTCGGCAAAGGCTTAATCTGCTTGATATCGCTCTCATCAACTACAAGAGACAACCATAATCGCAATTTGGCAATTTCGACAGCTCCGGGATCGATATCGACACCATAAAGCGAATTATGAATACAATCTCTTTTAAAGTTATACGGCGTACGATCAGAACCTTTAATATAACTAGATAGGGTGTTGCGGGCGCGGACGATCTCGGTCATCATTCCAACGGGAAAGGCTCCTGAGCCGATAGCCGGATCGCAAATTTTAACATCTGCTAATTTTTCATCAATTAACTTTGCGTTAGCGCGAATACTCTCGGAAAGTTTATAATAATATGTCTGGGTTTCTTTGCCCATTGCCTCGACTCGAGCCTCGTTTTCACTAACACTTTCTCCATATTTAATTAGCTTCTCGCAATCCGCTTTGGTAACTTTACCTTCAAGTCCTGATACAAGATAATTCACCAAACTTTGCACACACATGTAATGAACGATTTCTCGAGGTGTATAATATGTTCCTTTTGATTTGCGATCTTTAACTTCCAAGAGATTTTCAAAAACTTTTCCAAGCATTTCCGGATCAACCGCCACTTCCTTCTCGAGAGGTTCATCTTCCTTAACGGTGAAGTTATAACGATCAAAAATGTCTAAAATACCATTTCCCTTATCTCCCTGTTTGGTTTTGTAACTATTAGAAAACAAATCGTTGGGAAGAAGAATATCGGTATGCACCCAATCGTAATCGTTAATAGGGTCAAAAAGCCCACCGTTTAAAAAAGGGATTTTGCAATTGAAACGGCTATAAAAATCATCATCGCGCTCTCGCGCTAAAGCCTCATAAAAAAGCGGCTCTAAGATATCGTTAAAAAAGTTGTTATAGGTTCCGTGTTTCTTTTCAAAAAGTTCACGCAAGAAATTTTTAGGGCCCGTTCCCCAGTCAGCATCGCGTTTAACGCCGAACCAACCTTTCTTCTGTAAAAAGTAAAGGAAAACGATCTGCCCAAGGAGCTTCTTGGAGAAGTCGACCGTATTGACTTCTTTGGCCTCGAAATCATCTCTGATCTTTTTATCCTTTTTGACAACGGCCTCCAGGGTCTCTTTTGTCCACAAAAAGAGTTCCCGGTATTTTTCGAAAAACTCTTTCGTGACTTTTTCGATATTGAATGCTTCTTCAAGTTGGGCGATGACAGGATTTCTTTCGTCATCAGCAACGAGATCGACAAGCTGGCTTTGTGCAGTATGGCTATTTTCATTGATTCCAACAAGAAAAGACCAACGGCGCGCGGGCGTGAACTCTTCCTTTACCCTCATCTGGCCTTTCTTGCTTTCTTCAAACCGATAGTCCATCTTGACCAGAGAAAACCGCCAATCTTCTTCATTTGGGGCAACAAAGGCAACTAATGCGCCATCTTTTAATTCTCCGCCCCGGCTGCCATTCAAATACCAGGCAACGAAATTCCTCTGCATGGTGCGGGCGCGTTCTATAGACGTTGCCTTTTTGAGTTTTGCGATGAGAACATCTATTTTATGCTCTCCGTCGTTGTATTTTCCTACCCGCTCTAACGTATTGATATATTGCTCATAAGCATCAGGGATATAATTACCCTTATAGATAAACGTGGCATCTTCTACATCGTTGAGCAAATTCTTCACGAAACCTATGAACCTATTCTTATCAAAAGGCGCTTCAAAGGTCCCCTTTATAAGTGCCTGGGCTTGTTTTTTATCCATAAGTTATTCCCCACTGAGGTACAAGGATAATATCACTTCACGTTTTCCGAAAACAACCGTCGAATACTCGACATAATGCCCTTTTAAAAGTCGCTTGGGAATATGTGTTTGAAGTGTTGCCAAAACTTTCAAGGGGTTCATTACATCATGTTTTAATTCGTCAAGGGCCTTAAGAACTCCCTTTGTAGTCTGCTTAGGAAGCCCTCCTTCTTCAAGCTGCTTTACAACCGTTCTTAAATACAATTCCTGTTCTTCAGTAAGCTGACGAGTATTTTTCAATGTAAGCTTCAACATCTTAAGAATATTGGTTGCGCTATCCCTGCCGCCTTTACCTTTGAAACGCGCCGCTACCATCTCTTCGGTTGTGGAAAAAATAAATGCCTCTTTATTCATATCTAAAAGTTCGTAGAACGCTTCTGGTAACTTTTGCCTTTTCTCGTCAAGATCGCTTTCCATTAGTTTTGCCGCAGAAAGAAAATCAAGTTCTTTTGTTTTCTCGTTAACTTTGATGATAAAAAACTTTTCAAGCTTACCTCTCCTGAAATAGGTGAGAAGTGATCCCTTATGCTCATTGTCTATTTTCCCAGTACGGGCTTTCTTGGGCAGATACTTAATTTTCTCAAATAAATCCGGGTCTTTATCTCGAATGTTTTTTATAATCTGCAAATATTTCAATTCGCTTTCTTCTTTTTCGTCTTCACCTGTTATGACCTGTTTAGAAACCAGCCTATTAAAAAGCTCATGTGAACCAATTGGCTCGCCTTCGGTTAAAAGCTCCGCATCTCCTCCTAAAAGAGTTAAAAAGGCGTTGATTTTAGCTTCTGCGGCTTCCTTGAGTTTTATCTGATCGTTAGATTGCTTTGTAGGGAAAAAGTTAAAGGTATGTATTTCAGAAAATTTTGTATCCACGCGGTTAATACGGCCAACTCTTTGCATCATACGAGTCGGGTTCCAAGGGATATCATAGTTAATAACCGCATTAGAACGGTGTAAGTTAACGCCTTCTGATAACACCTCAGTAGATACGAGAATACGATATTCATCTTTTGGGTGCCGGGCCCGGGCATCAAAGTTTTCAATCACTTTATCACGAGTTGCTTCCCCTGAGCCTCCGCTAAACAAAAGCGCCGTATCGGGGAACTTCTTGTTTATATTGCCTGATAGATATTCGGCGGTTTCTTTTGATTCAGTAAAAACAATGAGCTTATTATCTTTTAGGATTTTATTTTTTGAAAGCTCATTCAAGAATTTAAGCAGTTTCGGATCTCGGGTCACATCTTGCCATAAAACCTTTACTTCTTTTAGAAGCTTAAAATCGCTCTTGAGATCCTTAATAAGATCCTCTGTGAATTCCTTCCCGGGATATTTCTCCGCCTTTCCTTCATCAATTAAACGCTGGACAGCCTCATCATCGTCGTTTTCCAATAATTCAAAAATCTTATTGGTATATTTTTTGCTTACGTATACATTGCCCTTATCAAACTCCTTGATAAACATCTCATAAGAATAGATAAACCTGTCTATGGATTTCTTAAAGGCGAAGAAGCTGCTTTCAAGTCTTTTTACCAAAAGAATCTTCATAAACTTGCCCATATTTCTCTGAGATATCATTTCGGGCTGGGATATACGGCCCTTATAATAAAGCATCGACGTATAGCGAGCATACTTGAACTTCTGGGTTATAAGTTCAATGGTCTTATTAAATATCCTATCTTCTTCATTGCTTAATTCGTAAAACAAAGGTTTCGGCTTCTGAGCATCCGGGAATTTTAGCTTATTTCTTTTCAGATCCTCAGAGAAATAATTAGTAATCTCTGTTCTAGTCCGGCGAACCATTAAGTATTTGAGGACTTTGTCACGGATTTCTTTTGAGTTTTCTTTTACTGTTTTGATATAATCCGCATAATCTTTTTGCCTGTCTAATCCTTTGAGTTTTCTATGAAGGCCATTGAAAAATCCTTCCAAGTCAGAAAGATTCGGAATGGTGCTCTTTTTAGCTTTTTGAAATAGCTTAATCTGGCTTAAAACGTCTTTAGGTGAGTTGTTATAGGGTGTCGCAGTGACCAGGATTACTCGCTTGCCACGACAAATTTCTGCCAGCTTCTCGTAAGTCATGGTGGTTTCTGTCCGGAAACGATGAGCCTCATCTATTATGATATTGGTATATTTTTCGGTTCCTCGGTCAATAATGTCATCGAGCTTGCCCAACGATTCAAAGTCGGCAGGGATTCTAAAATCAGAAAAGACGTTCGGCCAAGAACCGGGATTAGCTTTTTCAAGAAGCACGGGCGGCGCGATAATTAAAGTTCGGCCATCGAGTTGCCCGGCAAGCATCGCTGAAATATAGGTCTTCCCAAGACCAACTACATCTGAAATAAATACTCCACCGTATTCCTCAAGGATCTTCTTGGCATTTAGAACCGCCTGCTCTTGATATTCTAACCGTATGAATTCTTGCGGCAAATACTTAATGAAAACATCTTCGGCCTGGCTCAATTCATCCTTGAAATATTCATATAAGAATTTAAGATAAAGCTGATGAGGAGTGATATTCTGGTTAAGCCACGTCTTAGTTTCTATGGTCTGGATATATTTTTGACTGACATCAACAGAGTCTTTCCAGAGTTCTTCAAATTTTTGCTTGGCAAATTCATAATCGGCCCGGGTTTTTAATTCAACGTTAAATTCAAGGTTATCAACCAGACCTGCTTGAGTAAAATTACTAGAACCGGTAATAACTCTTCCTACATCGCGATCTCCCTCCGCAAAAGTCATTATATACAGCTTAGCGTGGATATTCTGCGAAGGATATGCCCTTATTTCTAATTTCTTGTTTTTTATCCACTCGATGAATTTAACTACTCCTTCTTCTACCTGCCGAATGTCCTCAGAACCCTCTAGCTCCTTTTCAACAAGCCCTTGAAACTCCTGCTTTGCCTCTGAATGAGAAAACTGAAGCGCCTGCTGTTTCTCGGTTACGGCCTTATGAAGCAAATCATACGTTTGGCGGCTTGTGCTTATTCCAATAAGGATTCGAATTTTTTCAGTTGCTTCCAAAGATTTGTATATTGCATAAAACCCGCTTGAATAGAAAAATCCCACAAGACAATAAAAGAATTTCGTGTCTTTTATCAAAACCTCGAATCTATCCTTGAGATTCTGATTTTTTTCATTTGTAATAAATGTTAAATCTCCGCTCATTTTTTCTTCCCTTTATTTATCCAATTGTCCCGATCTTTTCCTATCAAATCCCGGATGATAGAAACAATGGATGCGTTTTTGTTTTGTTTCTGAAGTGCAAGAGCTTTTTCTTTCAGAAAAAAGTAATGTTCATCGGACAGTTCTATCGTGGTTTTTTTGGCATAATTTCTTTTAACAGGCATGTGTTACCTCACAGTTATTGTAGATTTTGACCCTACTTCCATAATTATGGATTATATCACAAAGCATTGTATTTGGAAACAAAAAACCTCCCCTGCAGATTTAATATAGCACACGACACTGTATTAGCTGAACTTCATGGCCCAGTGGGATTCTGATATTTTGATTTTGACGGCTTTTGAGTCCTTGGAAGGCCTAATTTTCAGGATCCATGCTTTAGGAAACCATGCCTTTTTGCCGTCAAACTTGATTAAAATGGCCCTGCGGGTTTCGTGGATTAGAAAAACATCTATCCAGATATAGTTTTTAGGATATAATATGCCCCTTAACAGCCCTCTCATAAAGATTAAAGGATCCCCTTTTTCTTTAGATCTGCTCTTTCTTCTTCTGTAATTCCTTGAAATATCCCTATTTTATTCTTTAATCTTTCATAACTTGTATATATGGTGTCGTCTTTTTGACGATACCTGTATACATGGTTTTGACGAGAGGGTATCTTCTTTTTGATGACAGGTAAAAGGACTGTCCCAAGCATGGTATATTCGGTAGGCTTGGCAGCTTTACCGCTGTAAAATGTTATTACTCCTCTTTTCTGAAGAAATTGTCTTGCCCTGGCTAAAGTGCTTTGAGAGATATCTAAATGTTCTTTAATCTGCCTATCAAAACAGAAGAAAACAGGTTTTTGGAACCGACAATAAAGGCCGCGGAGATAAATATACAATAACATCGGAATGCGGCCTATCTCACGGGTCTTGCACATGTCAAAAAAGTCATTTTCGAGATATTGATATCCCTTCATGAGTCATCCATTGATGGCTAAATTACTGCTGCCTATTTTGCTACCTACTATGTGGGAACTATAGGGGAAAAATGGGAGCTTTTAGGAAGGGGTGCTTGTAAAGAAAAAAGGCGCGGTCTCTACATAACTGTAGAAACCACGCCCTGTTACAACTCATGGCGTCCCCAACCGGATTCGAACCGGTGTCGTCAGATCGAAAATCTGATGTCCTAGGCCAGACTAGACGATGGGGACGGAAGATTGCTTCGTAAATTGGCAAAGTAAACTTTGCGGCTACCCTTCGCAATGACGTTCTTATTCTTCTTCG
>JAKLQT010000088.1 GCA_022013205.1 Candidatus Omnitrophota bacterium
CATCCGGATAAGTTATGTGATCAGGTTTCTGATGCCGTTCTGGATGCGCTTCTGCGGCAGGATAAATACAGTAGGGTGGCATGCGAAACTTATGTTACCATGGGCTTGATCATTGTGGGCGGGGAGATCACTACAAAAGCTTACATAGACATTCATGATATCGTGCGCAGGGTTATCAAAAGTATCGGTTATTCTCATCCGAAATACGGATTTGATTATCATACCTGCGCGATTTTAAACGCTATTAATTCTCAATCCCCTGATATCGCCATGGGTGTAAATACAGGAGGTGCCGGTGACCAGGGAATGATGACCGGGTTTGCCTGCAGAGAAACTCCGGAACTAATGCCTTTACCGCTTATGCTTGCGCATAAACTGGTACATAAAATGAAGGAAGTACGTGAAAAAAAAATATTGCAGTATCTCGGCCCTGACGGTAAAGCCCAGGTAACCGTGGCCTATGAGAATGGCAAACCGAAAAAAGTAACCTCTGTGGTACTTGCCTGCCAGCATACCGATGAGATCCTGAATAAGGCCAAGACACATATTACAGATAAATCGCGCGAACAGATAATTGATGTGATTGCTATGCCGGTTTTAAAGAAATTAGCGGATAAGAATACGCGCTACTATGTGAATCAGACCGGAAAATTTACTATTGGCGGGCCTCAGTCTGATACCGGTATGACCGGGAGAAAGATCGTTGTTGACACTTACGGCGGATTTGCACCGGTTGGCGGAGGCGCTTTCTCCGGTAAAGACCCGACCAAGGTTGACCGCTCGGCTGCTTATATGGGCAGATATATTGCTAAAAATATAGTCGCGTCTGAGCTTGCTGATGTTTGTCATCTTCAGGTGGCCTATTGTATTGGTAAAAAAGAGCCAGTGTCTGTGGTAGTGGATACCGTGGGAACAGGAAAAATATCTGATGAAAAGATCTCTCATCTGGTACGCAAGCACTTTCCGCTTTATCCTCAATCAATTATTACAAAACTTGACCTGCTTAAACCTGTTTATCAGGAAACTGCCTGTCACGGGCATTTCGGCAGAAAGGAATTCACCTGGGAAAAAACTGATATGGCGGCAATATTGAAGAAGGAAGCAAAGTAATTATTGGCCTCTTGCAAAACATAGTTCCGCGCAGATTGGCGCAGATTAAAACCAAGGATGATCGCGGATTTGTTGTTTTGCAGCTAAGTGATTAAGGATAAGGAGGAGTAATGCCTGCGTTTGGTAATGATTTTAAGGTAAAAAACTTAAGCCTTGCGGATTTCGGCAGGAAAGAAATTGAAATTGCCGAACATGAAATGCCTGGACTTATGTCGATTCGCAAAAAATATATTGATGCTAAGCCCCTTCAGGGTGTCAGGATAATGGGCTCATTGCATATGACTATCCAGACTGCGGTATTAATCGAAACTTTGATTGACCTGGGAGCTGATGTGCGCTGGGCAAGCTGTAATATATTCTCAACTCAGGATCATGCTGCGGCGGCAATCGCAAAGGCGGGAATACCTGTTTTTGCCTGGAAAGGCGAGACCCTGGAGGATTTCTGGTGGTGTACTGAACAGGCACTGACCTTTCCCCAGGATAGGGGGCCGCAATTAATTGTTGATGACGGCGGGGACGCTACGCTTATGATGCAGCTTGGATTTAGGGCGGAAAAAGATCCGTCAATTCTTGATAGGAAATCCAGCGGAGAAGATGAGACATGGCTGCTTGCTTTGCTTAAACAAAGACAGAAAGATAATCCAAAAAAGTGGACATCAATGGTTAAGGAATGGAAAGGTGTTTCTGAGGAAACAACAACCGGGGTGCATAGGCTTTACCAGATGATGGAAAAAGGAGAATTGCTTGTTCCGGCGATAAACGTTAATGATTCGGTAACTAAATCAAAATTTGATAATCTCTATGGGTGCCGTGAATCCCTGAATGACGGGATAAAAAGAGCAACAGATGTGATGATTGCCGGAAAAGTCGCGGTTGTGTGCGGTTATGGTGATGTTGGTAAAGGCTCAGCAGCTTCTTTGCGCGGTTTAGGCGCAAGGGTTATTATTACAGAGATAGATCCAATTTGCGCTTTGCAGGCGGCTATGGAAGGATATGAAGTAAAGCCTATTGAGGATACACTGGGAATTGCCGATATCTATGTAACGGCTACCGGTAACCGCGATATAATCAGGATTGAGCATATTGAAAAAATGAAAAACCAGGCGATAATCTGCAATATCGGCCATTTTGACAATGAAATTCAGGTTGCAGGCCTTGAGAAATATAAGGGAATAAAAAAAGTAAATATAAAGCCTCAGGTGGATAAGTTCATCTTCCCGGACCAAAAGGAAGTATATCTGCTGGCTGAGGGCAGGCTGGTTAATCTCGGCTGCGCAACTGGCCATCCCTCATTTGTGATGTCAAATTCCTTTACTAATCAGATTTTGGCCCAGATAGACCTTTGGGAAAATAAGGATAATTACGAGGCAAAGGTCTATTGCCTGCCTAAATATCTTGATGAAGAGGTTGCCAGACTGCACCTTGATCGTATCGGAGTCAAACTCACTAAACTGACTAAGGCCCAATCAGAGTATCTGGGCATACCGATAGAGGGGCCGTATAAGCCGGATCATTATCGGTATTAGTAGTAAGAACCAGTTACCAGTAACCAGTTGCCAGATACAAATAAAAATAGGGAGATGTGATGACACTCGGTAAGGTTTAACGGTAACGAAGCCCGTATCGGTAACGTTAACGGTTACGGTTAAAAATAATGAATTTTAAGCCGATAGTCTTTGCCCTAAGACGAAACGGGCATCGCCACCTTAACCATAACCTTTTAAAGCTACAACTGTTAATCTGACTCTTGAATTATACAAAAAATCGATGGATAAGGCACGAAAAGCTAAAAAGCAAAAACTATAAAACAAACAATATTTGGGGAGGGAAATTTGATAGTTTCTTATAAGGAGCTTGGTTTAGTAAACACAAGGGAAATGTTTAAAAAGGCAATGGAAGGCAAATATGCCGTACCTGCTTACAATTTTAATAATATGGAGCAGATACAGGCGATCATAATTGCCTGTGTCCAAACGCAATCACCGGTAATTCTACAGGTTTCAAGCGGGGCGCGTAAATACGCAAATCAAACCCTGCTTACATATCTCGGTCAGGGTGCGGTAGAAATGATGAAGGAACTGGCTCGAGAAAAAGGGTTGAAAGATATCCCGATCGCGCTGCATCTTGATCACGGTGATACTTTTGAACTTGCCAAATCCTGTATTGATTGCGGGTTTTCCTCTGTAATGATTGACGGATCGCATCACTCTTTTGAAAAAAATATTTCCTTGACAAAGAAGGTTGTTGAATACGCGCACGTTAGAGATGTTACTGTTGAGGGGGAGCTGGGAGTTCTTGCCGGTATTGAGGATGATGTTGTTGCCGAAAAATCAACCTATACACATCCGGAAGAGGTTATAGAATTTGTTAATAAAACCGGGGTGGATTCCCTGGCAATCTCGATTGGAACCTCTCATGGAGCAAATAAATTCAAGCCTGAGCAGTGCACAAAAAATGAACAGGGTGTTTATATCCCTCCGGAGCTGAGGTTTGATATCCTGGAAGAGATCGAGAAAAAGATACCCGGATTTTCCATAGTTTTACACGGTGCATCATCTGTGCCTGGGGATGCGGTAAAAATAATTAATGAAAACGGCGGCGCTTTAAAGGATACTGTGGGTATCCCTGAGGAACAGTTGAGGAAAGCTACAAAATCCGCTGTGTGTAAAGTAAATATTGACTCCGACGGAAGGCTCTGGATGACCGCGGCGATAAGAAAACACATGGCTGAAAAGCCATCTGATTTTGACCCGCGCCAATATTTAGGCCCGGCCAGGGCGGCGTTAATAGACATGTATATGCATAAGAATGTGTATGTGCTTGGATCAAACAATAAGGCTTAAATATCGATTGTCTTTTGGTCATGCTTAATTAGGTTGGACTCTTTTGATATTATTTATTCCAATCCAGATAAGAAGGAACCTATTTTTTTACCGATTCAATGAGCCCGATTCCTATAAAAAGAAAGACAATATTGGTTATCCAGGCAGACAATAGGGGGGGCAGAAAGCCGATTTTTCCTAAAGACAGGCATATGGCATTAAGCCCCCAGTAACTGAAGCTGATCCCAATACTTGTTGCTATCCCGAGAAAAAGGCTTTCACTTCTAGCACGGGTTAAGGTAAAGGGTACTGCAAAGAATATGATAATAAAATTTGCCAAAGGAAACGCGATTTTATTGTAAAGTATGACCAGCTCTTTATGGGTATTTAAACCGCTGCGTTTTAGCCTTCTGACATATTTTTTAAGCTGCCAATAACTCATTAAATCAGGCTGTAGATCAGCGCGTTGGATGTCTTGCGGTTTTTCGTCTATGAGAATCACTTTTTCCGTAAAGCTGCGCGGTGCTGATTTTATCTTGCCGTCAACGTAGTCGGTAATAATACAATCGTAAAAAATCCAGAATCCCTCAACCCATTGCGCTCCTTTAGCCACTATAAGGCGGGTTAGTTCATTAATTTTGTTGTTTTCGGAAATGGTTACATTTGTCATCTGCTGTCGTTTTACATCGTAACTATTAATAATGAATATCCTGTTTTTTGTCCCAAGCAGAGCGATATCTTTCATTATATGGTTCTTTTCTTTATTAGCCTGCGGCTTAAAGTATTCTTGTTTGAGCTTTATTGAATGCAGATATGAATTAGGTTTTATGAGTTCATTTACGCTGAAACTCACCACGCTCATAAGAATTCCAAAACCAAGGAATATCCAGATGATAGACCAGAGATTGACCCCGATAGCCTTTATAGCCATTATCTCATTATTGCGGTTAAGTGTTCCAAGGGTGAAAATTGTTGCCAGAATGATTATGACCGGAGAAATGTTAACAAATATGAAAGGGGTCAGAGAAAAGTAATAATCACAAAGCACAAAGAGCGGTACTTTCGCTTTCATAATCTCATCAAGTGAGTCAAAAAGGTCGATTATCCAGGACAGGCTGATAAATAGTATAAAGCAGCCGATTAAAGGCTTTAAAAATTCACCCAGTATATATTCTCGAATTATTCTCATGCTTTATTCTTCCAGAACTTTATAACTCAAACATAAACCGATAAAAAGGAATATCATGTTCGGCAGCCATACACCGATCACAGGAAATATTTTATTTCGCAAAGCAAGGCTTTCTCCAAAAGCCATGAGTAAATAGTATAACAAACAAATCGCGATGCTCAAAGAAAAACCTAGCGATCTTTCCCTGCGTTTGACGCGTATAGCCAGGGGCACACCGATAAATATAAAGATCAAGCTGCTGAAAGCAAGAGAATACTTTCTATACAAGCCGACTTGTAAGGGGCGGTAATCAATCTCCAGCTTTTTCATTTCTTTAATATCATTCTCAATCTCTTTAATCGTCATGTCTGAGGCTTTTTTATCCAGCTTTTGTATTTCCTGTTTTTCTTTGAGGTCCAGCGTAATATGGTAATTTTTGAAATTGAGTTTATAGAACACGCTTGGGTCATCAAAACTCGGCTCATCGGCAGAACCATTCTTAAGTAACAGTTTAACAGCGCTTTTCTCAGGGATAGAAATGAATTCACCGCGCTGGGCAATAATAGTCCTGGTCGGCTTATCGGTTTGCGGCTGGTATATTCTGATATCCTCTAAATATTCGCCTCTTATTTTGTAAATAAACATAATGTGATTCTTGAAAGCTTTTATAAATGTTTTTTCCTCTAAGTAAGCGGCCGGCTTTTTTACCCCGATTTCCTGCAAAGTAGAACGCATTAAATAATGCGCTCTCGGGATAATCGTGTCATTAAAATAAAGACAAAGGAGACTGAACATAATGCCGATAAGCAGGATAATCCCGAGAATAGGGTAAAGGCTTATACCGCTTGAACGGATAGCCGTTATCTCATTGTCGTACGCCATACGCCCAAAGCAGAGCAGGCTCGCGCAAAGAATGGATATAGGGATAGAAAATACAAATAAGCTGGGTAAAAGATACGCGAACAGACGTAATACAACAAGAGGATTAACCCCCTTGGCTATAACCAATTCGACCAGCTTGACCATATTTCCTACTACAAGAATAAAACTGATAATAACAAGCGCTAGTGAAAAGAGGGTAAGCCACTCAGAAAGCACGTATTTTTTTAATATCCGCATTATTTTACCTTGCGATAGTTAATGTATAAACTTTTTTTGCTCCGGCATTTTTCAATACACGGGAGCACTCATTCAGTGTCGCCCCTGTTGTAAAAATATCATCAACGATAAGTATTGACTTGTTTTTAAAAAAAACTTTATCCGCGCAGCCAAAAGCATCTCTCATATTCTTTTGCCTTTTTCCCAAAGGCAGCTGATACTGAGAGAGTGTTTTCCTGACGCGCTTAAGGTTATCAAAAGAAGCGGGTATATCCAAATTCAGTCTGATAAATTCCGCTAGAATTTCCGCCTGGTTAAATCCGCGTTCCTTTAATTTCGATCTATGCAAAGGCACCGCCATAATCAGATCAATACTATCTAAGGTGAAATGTTTTTTGAGAAACGCCAGCATAATCTTTGACAGATTTCGGCCAATCTTCAATTTGCGCTTATATTTAAAAAGTTGAATGCATTTGCGGGCAATTCCCGCGTACTCACAAACACTCAGAGCCCGGTCAAAATAGTACTGCTTATGCCGGCATTCAGCGCATGAATCATTTGCCATGGCAGTACTACTCTTCAGGCTAGCCCCGCATTTTTTACAAAAAGGTGCTGCATTTACATCGATCTTTTCCAGACAAGCCTTGCAGGCGCCCTCATATGAACTATCGTCAATTGATTTTGAGCATATCAGGCAATACCTGGGGTAAATAATATCAATAAATGATGCCCAAAATAACTTTAGTTTTACTAAATTAAGCATTTTTCTCTCTTAATCGTAGGATTTACTATATCATAAATAATGAAGTTTTACAAAAATACTCTTTAATCCCCAACTCTTGGATAGAAAACACTTTTCCTTTGCTTATCAAACAGATAGGGGGAATTGTATTTGCGAGAATGAGTAAATACAATTTTACCTGGCTGTTTGTCTTGATTTACTTCTTAAATAACTTTTTCACCTTTTAAGGAATTATCCGCCTACTTCGAAACTCACGCGCTTTATCCGTGGATGAATGACTGAGTCGACGTAAATGAGCACTTATCATCTAAAGGAATAATGCTTCGGTGGATTGCGCGGCAGGTTAATAATCCTCCCACTGCCTGCCCTCTGCAGCTTTAGCAAAGCAAGCCAAGGGCCTTTGCAGGGGTATTTCAATAACTAACCACGGCCTTTAGCCCGTGTGACTTATTGATGGAATGCACAAAGGAATTCGAGCAATTAATATTTAGAAACTCGGCTCAATGCAAAATGTTTTGAACTCTTTAGAACGCTTTAAACCGCCGATGATAAACATTAGATTAGTCATATATTTCATTTTGCACCAGGTAAAAAAGTGTTTATACGGTTTCATCAAGAAGCAAACATCAAAGTATCTTCTCACAAAGTAAAGCGTAAGCACGCTCATTATAGCGGTTAATCCGGCAGCAACAATACCGCCGATTCCGCTTAGCATAATAATCGCGCTAATGATTGCAATTAACGCGCTCAGATGCATCATCTGAAAATACCCCAGATATATGAAACCTTTTACCGGAAAGTTAATACTAATTAAAGGAAGTTTCGGCCAGGCGCCGAATATTTGAAAAACAATATCAAGCTTTTGGCTGGCATGTTTCGCAAGCAGCGGAGCATGCGCCATGCCGTAAGTGACCCATACCTTTTTAAGCGCGGGAAAGTCAGCGCGGTGCATATGATCTACCTTAGCATTGGGTTCAAAATAAAGTTTCCAGCCCTTATTCTGTATCTGAAGCCCAAACTCCATATCCTCACCGGTTTTTTCATTCCAAAAACGGGCATTTGCCTCATCTATAGCTTTTTTCCGGTAGGCAGCATTTGCCGTAACAAAGAAATAAGCACGATGCCCGGCGATCTGTGTAGGGGATTTATCAGTCAGAGGAGGGAAGTAGCCGTCTTTTATTGTGAATCCATATCTGGGGGCGACCATGTTAAAACGGAAATGCTCGCAGTATAATTCCGTGAGATTATCCGGCTCAACCATCAGCGTGAAGATTTCACCGCCGACAATACCCACATCAGCGTTTTTATCAAAAACAGCCAGCATATCTGTTATCCAGGTTTTGCATGGCGCGCAATCACCATCGGTAAAAAAGATATATTCGCCTTTTACAACCTCCAGCGCTTTATTCCTGGCAAATCCAGGCGATGGGCAGTCCGGTACTTCAACAAGTTTTATAAACGGGTGTTTTTTCTGCCACTTTTTAATTAATTCCAAAGTTCCGTCCGTACTGCCGCCATCCGCGATTACTATTTCTATTTTATCGCGCGGGTAGTCAACATTAAGTATATACTCAAACGTTTTCTCAAGCGTTCGCTCAGCGTTGCGAACAGGTATTATAAGCGAAATAAATGGATTAAAGCTCACTTTATCCTCCTTGTTATTGTTTTTTGAAATGTAAGGTTATATTATAGAATAATTAATTAGATAAAGTCAATAAAAAAGCGCCATAGTTTTACCTATGGCGCTTTGCTCAAGTTTATGTTTAGAAATCAGGGGAAAGGAAAACAGTGATTAGCGCTTTCTTTGCTGCCGCCGGTATTGCTGTAGAACCGTCCGTAGTCCCGCTGATGTCATTAATAATGGAATTAGCGCCGTCACTGGTATTAAATAGTTTCGCGTAAAACGCCTTTTCCGCAGCTTTCATTGCCTGCATTGCCGCTTCCTTATCGCCGGGATCAATAGTGCCGAAAGTGCCCCATCTGGTAAATTCAGCAATCTGGATATCTTCCCGTATACCTTCCAATGCTGCCCATGCCTTTGGCGCTGTCTGCGTGGGATTTGGTAAAATATTACTGTAATCCCTTCTGCCTGTGGTCCATGTACCGCTGTTCATTAGACATGATCCCTGATCCCAGTATTGAGGGTCACTGCATTGTCCCATCCAGGCCATTGATGCCGGCACAGCAAGGTCATCTCTTGCGTAATCCAAAGTTCCGCCATTAGCAGGTGTTACTAAATTCGCCATCCAGCTTACAGATACTACCTGCATTATAGACCAGTTCACTGTAGTGCCGCCTGAATTATAAAATTTAAATCTGCTTACAGGTAAATACTGGTTCATCTGTGTGTCGCTATAGCCTAAAGCTGTTTTCAGGCTTGCCCTTAAAGCTGTAATACGCGCGTCCGAAACTGCCGTATCAGACATGAATTGGGTAAAGGCGGTTTCCATTTCAGTGTTCATCTCATTATTTTTTTGTTGTATTTCATCCGCGTCAGGCATTTCATCACCCATGACATTTTTCTCAAATTCCTCAAACTTCTGCTGCATTGCGGCCATTAGAGTGTTCACCGCCGTAGTATACAAGGATACGTCGGCACCCGAAGCGCCCAGCACTGTCAGGGCAATGGTGTATTTTTTGAGGAAATTATCCGCTCTTAATTTCTGAAGGCCGCGGTCAATTGTACTGCCCATTGCCTTTTCCGTGCTTGCCCTGATTGACCCGTTATTAACAGCCTCTTGTATGAGAGGGCAGACAATCGCGCCCATGTCATTAAATCCCATTATAAGCCACTCCACTTTCATTCCGGCGTCGCTTGTCGCGTCAACAAGATATTCAAAAATTTTTGACGCGGCCTCACCTCTTTTTTGCTTTTCGGCATCAGAACCGGATGTAAAATACTGGTCAACAGAATCCTTGTAAAGAGAGGATAAGCCGCTGAGGTTGGCAACAAGGTTTGTTCTTAAACTACGCAGTTGAGCATTAGTAGCTCCTTCTGTGCGCAATGCAGCTTCAAATCCTGTTGTAGTGCCGGTCCCGTCTGTTCCTTTAATACCCTTTAAGCAAAAGTTGGCCATCTGTGTGATTTCATTTGTTGTAACATCAGAGGAACGCACAAGCATAAAACCGAAAAAAGCCAGCAGGGGATCGTCTGTTCCCGCGCTTTTAAATACACTTAAAAAGGCCGCAGTCTGGTTTTCTGTTATCGGAGATACGCCGAAATCAATGCTTGAGCCTGCGGCAGGAGCGGGTGCGACTGATCTTCTTATTACGTTGCCCGCGGAATCTTTGATTGTAATCACGAGGAAGTTATACGCAGAATTATCAGGTAATCCTGAGAGTGAAAAGCTAAGTTTACCGTTGCTGTCGGCGACAGCGTTAGTAGAGACTCTAATGCTGTCTCCGCTGCTGGTGGAAGTAACCTGGCCATTACTTTTAACTGCTTCTACTGAAATATAATATGTTCCGCCAACCACAAAAGCTGCCTGTGCTCTATCCGCAATACTTAAACCCCATAAAGTAATCGCAAGACAAAAAGCCATACTAATAAAAAAAATTCTGAATTTCATAGCCAATTCCCCCTAATCTTTGGTTACTTTCCGCTTCCAGTCGCGCTTGACCCGGAACTGTCGCTATTATCTGAGCAGCCGCAAAGGCTTACAGATATACTTAATACACAAACAATGAGCATGACCAGCCATAACCTTACTTTAAAACGCATAATTTCCTCCTTTCACTATTAAATTTATTTTGAGGCAAATACTTTAATCTCTGAATAGTTTATGACATAAATTACGTTTAGTCAAATTTAATTTATTGAGATGTAATTTATTGAGAAATCCCCATCTTTAAAGGTGTGTTTATTTATAAAAAATAAAAGTTATTTTCGGGAAAATGCCATTTTAACTATTGACATGCTATAAACTTAGATGTATACTTTTTTTAAAGGAGTATATCTTAAGCATGGGGCGCAACAGCGATTTATTTCAAATAACTTTTTTGGTATCTTTGGTAGTTCATGCTGTTTTGTTTCTGCCAATGCCTGAGATTAAAAAATCAAAACAAAAAGAAATAAATCAGCTTGACCTTAACTATTTAACGCTTGAAATCCCCGCGAAAAAAAGGGTAGCCAGGTTTAAGCGTAAAAAAATAAATAATAAACAGATTGCTCTAACCAAACAACTCACTAAAGAATTGGCGCAAAATTCTGTTATTAAAAAACAGGATATTAAAATAACGAATCCGCAGGCTGTAAAGAATCTTAGCAATCAGGGTAATGATATTATAAAGCTGGAGCAAAAGCAGCAGATAGTTACGGCAGCCGATGAACCTGAAAAAAAGGAACTTTGCAAAAATAAAAGTTACATTAGTTATTATAGGCTGATCAATGAACAATTGCGGCAGGCAGTCATTTACCCGACGCGTTTTACTGAAGGGGAGATCGCGCTTAGTTTTGTCTTAGATTCCGACGGGAAGTTGAAAAATGTGGAGGTTATGGAAACCGCTTCTCTTGAAAATGAAATTCTCAAAGAAACCGCAGTGCAAATCGTTAAAAGAGCATCGCCTTTTCCGCCTTTTCCGAAAAACCTGCAACATAAACAGCTGACATTTAATATCGTTTTTTGTTTCAAAGAAAACAGCTGACCCGGAAATTTCATGATGGTGCTGTAATAGTCAATTAGGTGAAAGATTAGGGTTGAATAAGCGATTCTTTTCTTCAATTTTTTAAAAAAAAGTATGTATAAAAAAAGATTTTACCGTACAAATACATATAATAGTGATCTGGTTGCTTTCGGTGTCAGGCATTTTGAAAGTGATCTGCTTATATACGCGCATTCTGATTTAAGCGTAGTCTCCTTTGAATATTTACGCCGCATTCATGGGCAGGTCAGTGATTATTGTCAGAGCCATCCTGAATTTGAAAAATCCCTGGAACCTGTTGATATCGCGCGCAGAACACCAAAAATAATCAGGACAATGCATAAAGCATCGATTCGGGCCGGTGTCGGGCCCATGGCTAGTGTCGCGGGCGCCATCGCAGAAGCGGTTGGGAAAAAGCTGCTCAAATATAGCAGGGAAATAATCATAGAAAACGGAGGGGATATCTTTTTTGCTGTTTCCAAGGTTAGAAAAATCGGAATTTTTGCCGGAATCGGTAATATTTATAACCAGTTAATAGTAAAGATCTATCCTGATCAAAGCCCGTGCGGCATTTGTACCTCAAGCGGCCAATTCGGACACTCGTTAAGCCTGGGAAAAACCTCTGCAACAATAATTATATCAAAATCTTCCGCGTTGGCTGACGGCTATGCTACCGCCTTTGGCAATATGGTAAATAATGAAGATGATATTGATTTTGCTTTAAAGTCGGCGCGCAAGAAAAAAGACATAAAAGGCATTATCATCATAACCTCTTTAAAAATGGCAGCTTATGGGGATCTTTCTTTTGATGTCCTTGACAAATAGGCAGTTCATTGTTATAATCATACAACTTGTAGCTTTTGTTAAATATTGGATAGCAATTATTAAAATAAATTAAAAGGGGTGAGCAAGGTGGCAAAAGTAAGAGTTTCAAAAGGAGAACCGCTTGAAAAAGCACTGAGAATCTTCAAAAAAAAGCTGGATAGAGAAGGCACTCTAAAAGAGATGAGAGCTAAAAAGCATTATGAAAAACCCAGCGAAAAGAAAAAAAGAAAAGCAAAAAATGCTAGAAGCGGGCGAAGATAGTCAATTAGAATATCAATATGTGCAAAAAAATTTCTTTATACATCTGCGCGCTTTTTCTGTGCTTTGTTTTAAATCTTAATACCGGCACAGGAAACTGCGCGCAAAATCCCCTCTCTAAGTATGCTTCATCATTTCCTCAAATATATGAGCATAATCTGGAAAACGGTTTAAATGTTTTAATTCAGGAAAAGCATGAAAGCAATCTTGTTGCTTTTGAAATTATTGTTAAAACAGGCAGTTTATTTGAAGAAAACAAACAAGGTTCCGGATTGGCTCACCTCGTTGAGCACATGGTCTTTAAAGGCACACAAAAACGGGGTGCGCTAAAAATAGATGATGAGATTAAAGCACTTGGCGGCTCGATTAACGGCTATACTTCGCATCAGTTTACCGGTTATACGCTTGTTCTGCCGGCGGAAAATTTTGAAGCCGGCCTTGAGATATTAAGTGATATGCTCATGAATCCTGTTTTTGACGATATTGAACTTAAAAAAGAAAAAGACGTTATCCTGAGCGAGATCAAGATGAACCGTGATGATCCACAACGGTATTTTCAAAATAAATTCTGGCAACACGCAAATCTCATAAATCCATATAATCTACCTGTGATCGGGGTTGAACCATTATTTGTAAAGCTAACCGTAGACGACCTCAGAAGTTTTCATAGCAAATGGTATATTCCCAACAACATGATTATTGCGGTAGCAGGAAGCATTGATCCTGAAACTGCTTTTGGTAAAATAAAAGAACACTTCCGGAATTTCCCTATGGGGCATTTTCCTGATGGCGCTCTGCCGCAAATACCGCCATTAAAGGCCAGGCAGTATTTTGAGGAAGAATATGACGTTACAACATCTCGTATGATGCTGGGATTTTCCAGCGTGGTTCTGACTGATAAGGATTCCGCCTCGCTTGATATCCTGGCCACACTTTTAGGCACAGGCGAGAGCTCTCGTCTTTATGAGCCGGTTTTAAAACAAAAACAATTGGTGTACTCGATCAACTCATTTAATTATACTCCCGGTTTCCGCGGTGTATTCGCTATCAGCGCTATTCTGGATTTTAAAAATAAGGACGCGGCTATAAAAGAGATATTTAAAATCATTGATGAGCTGAAGATAACGCTTGTTTCAAAAAAAGAAATGGAAAAGGTGAAGAACATTTATATCAGCAATTATATCTTTTCCCAGGAAACTGTGGCTTCACTAGCCAAGGCCTTAGCCACAGACAAGGCCTATACAAATAATGCTTATTTCTCGTATTACTATTTAGAGAACATCACTTCCATAACACCCTCGGACATACAAAGGTGCGCGAAAAAATATTTATCTAATGAGGATTTCATCACTGTTGTTTTAAAACCATTTTCCGTAAAGGCCTCTGATAAGGCACCCCGGAAGGATGAGAAGCGGGAAATTAAAAAAATCACGTTAAAAAATGGAGCAAGACTTCTACTTAAAAAAGACACTTCTATTGCAGGTGTCTCTATGCAAGCCGGCTTTGAGGGTGGCGCGCGCCGGGAAAATGATTCAAACAGCGGTTTGTTTAACCTGTTAAGCAAAATGCTCCTAAGAGGCACAAAAAAACGCTCTGCCTGCGCGATCGCTAATGAATGTGAGCAAATGGGCGCGGAGATCTCATCGTTCAGCGGATATAACAGTTTTGGCATAAGCATGAATTTTCTGAGCAAGGATATAACAGGCGCGTTTGATATATTTTCAGATTTGATTTTAAATTCAGATTTTCCGATTAAGGAGCTTGAACTTGAGAAACGCTTAGCGTTAAAAGGCCTTGAGCTTGAAAATGATGATATTTTCCAGAGCACATTTAATTTATTGAAGGAGCAGCTGTTTAGCGATTACCCTTATCGGTTAAATCCCCGCGGCAATGCAAAGGCAGTGGCATCCATGAAGCCTGATGAGCTCAGGAGGGCATATAAGGAATTCGTGAATGCCCCTAACCTTGTCTTGAGTGTTTTTGGGAACTTTGATGAAAATAAGGTTGAAGAAATGATAAAAGAGAAGTTTGAGAAATTAAGAACAGCACCAATGCCGGCCTCGCCGGGATTCAATGAAAAAAGTTCAGAGGAAAATAAGCGAATAGAAAATCAGCGCGATAAAAAGCAGGCGCTGCTTATGATCGGATTTCCCGGCTGCGATGTAAAAAATACCGACAGCGTAAAACTTGAATTTCTCGATTCTCTGCTCAGCGGTTCAGGTTCTATTCTTTATAAAAACATTCGAGAAAAATATGGATTTTCCTATACTCTTGGAGGAAGCTGCGTGTCCGGATTAGATACCGGTTTCTTGTACATTTACGCGGCCACTAAGCCTGAGGTTATTGAGGAAGTAAAAATGATTGTTTTTGATGAAATAAACAAAATCAAAAACGGTATAATAGATGATACCGCAGTTGAAATAACCAAAAAATTTCTTATAGCGAAAAAAAGGATTGCCTTAGAATCAAATTCCGCGTTAGGTTTCACTGTGGCGTTAAATGAGCTTTACGGTTTAGGCTCAGATTATCACGAAAAATATGAGGGTTTTATCTTGGAAATAGACAAAGAAGCAATTCAAAATACGGCTAACAGGTATCTTGATCTTAATAAAAGTGTAATAATTATTACAAAGGATAAATTCTGATGTTCAGCTTGTCTACATCCTGGAATTGGGCAAAACATAAAAACGGACGTGATTTAATAGAGGAAATCAGGGGCCTGGGCTTTCAAAGTTTAGAGCTGGGTTTTTCCTTGTCCGAGAACATGATAGATGATATTACCAAAATCAGCCGGCGTAATTCTTTAAAAATTTCCAGTGTGCATAATTTCTGTCCCGTACCAAAGGGGTATGCAGCAGACGGGTTTCTTCCTGATACATTCTCATTATCGAGCCTTGATGAGCACCAGAGGAAAAAGGCTGTTGATTTAACGCTTAATTCAATGGAGCTGGCAAAAAAAGTGAATGCGGGTGCGCTCATAATTCATGCGGGAAGGGTGGATATACCTTCGCGCACTAAAGACCTTATTAAAATGTATAAGCAAGGTGAAAAAAATAAACCCGGTTATATGGAATTTCTCAGCAATATTAAATTAGTTCGCGAGCAAAACAAGGCACTTTATATATCGGCTGTTAAACGCTCGCTTACGCAATTGATCAAAAGGGCCGGCGTCCTGGATTTAATGCTTTGCGTTGAAAACCGCTATTACTCGCGTGAAATCCCCTCGATAACAGAGATCGGGGAATTTATTGAGGAATTCTCAGGATGTAAAAATCTCGGTTATTGGCATGATGTCGGACACGCGCAGGTCAATGATAATCTGGGATTGGAAAAACATTCGGCATTCCTTGAGAGATACCATCAGTACATGGTCGGCATGCATATTCACGACGTAGACGGAGGCCAGGATCACCTGGCCCCGGGCACGGGGAATTTTGATTTTACCAGCTTGAAACCTTATCTGAAAAGGAATACAATAAAGGTGCTGGAAATCCATCAGCCGGCTACTGCTGAACAGATCAAAGCAGCGGTATGTTATTTAAATGATATGGGCCTTGATAACAATTAAGAGTGAGGTTTATTATGATCAGAAAAACAGTTTGGGCGGGGCCGAGAAATTTTTATCCGGATAAACCTGAGATCTTAAAAAAAACTATCGAAGGTTTTATTGATACCGCGCAAAAGAAAGAAGAATGTAAGGCTGTTTTGATGCCTCACGCGGGTTATTTCTATTCAGGAATTGTAGCCGGGAAGACGATCTCATGTGTGAATATTCCGGATACTATAATCATCCTGGCACCTAACCATACCGGATTGGGCTCTCCCTACAGTATACTGAGTAAAGGCTCCTGGGAGACACCGTTCGGCAATATCAGCATCCAGGAGGAATTAGCAGCCATATTGCTTGAAAACTCTGAGTTTTTCAGACAAGATGAAGCTCCGCATATAAAAGAACACGCGATTGAGGTAGAGGTTCCTTTTCTGCAATATTTTAATAAGAATATTTCTATTGTGCCTGTGATTATCTCCGACTTTGGCCTGAATAATTATAGAAGAGCCGGAGGGGAAATCGCAAGCGCCGTAAAAAAATTCGCAAAACCCGTACTTATTGTTATCAGTTCGGACATGACACATTATGAATCACATGAAAGCGCAAAAGAAAAAGACCAATATGTTATCGAGGCGATCAAGGAACTCGATGTTGAAAAATTGTATAAAAGAGTACATGCGAACAAAATCTCTATGTGCGGCTGCGCTCCGGCATGTGTGGGTATTTCAGCTGTAAAAAAACTCGGGGCACAGGAAGCACGGCTGATCGATTATCAGACAAGCGGCGATACTTCCGGTGATTTTTCCAGTGTTGTTGGATATGCAGGCTTAATTATCAAATAAAGCATAAAAGGATATGAAAGAATTTACCACAGAGCGCACAGAGGACACAGAGAGTAATAATGCCTACAGATAAAGAAAAGAGAATAATATGCTCAGGCCGCTGCTGAGCATAGCAATTTTTCGAGTGTTTGGAGTTTTTCGTTGTAAAAAATAGAAACTCCGTGAGCTCTGTGAACTCTGTGGTGAATATTTTATTTGTATTTTTAACAATACGAGCCGCACTTTAAGGAGGATATTATGAACGAAAAAAAGGTAGACGAAAGCTGGAAAGAAAAAGTCGCGCAGGAACAGCAGGCATCTGCGCAGGAAGAAGATGTTGAGAATAATACGCATGCTTGCGCGAAAGATGTCAAAAAAGAGGAGGAAGCATTTGAAATGCCTCCTGTTAATTTTAACCTGTTTATCAGCAGCCTCAGTATGCAGGCTTTAATGGCGTTGGGTGAGATCGAAAATCCAATAAGTAATAAGAAAGACAAGCAGCTGCCGCAGGCAAAATACCTTATTGATACAATAGAAATGCTGCAGGTAAAAACAAAGGGCAATTTAGACGCGCAGGAAGCCGATATGATTGAGACTATATTATATGAGCTGAGAATGAAATATATAGCTTTGACAAAAGATTAAATAACCAGTTGAAAAATAAGGATGTTATCAATATAATAGGTAAACTAAGGAGGTAAAAATGCAGAAGAAAAATGATAAAAATGAAGACCAAAATAAGAATCAGGAAAGCACGGCAAAATCAAAGGCGCTGGAGCTTGCTCTTATGCATATTGAAAAGCAATTCGGCAAGGGCTCAATTATGAAGCTGGGGCAGGACACTAAATTAAATGTGGCAGTCATCCCCACCGGGGCATTAAGCCTTGACATTGCCTTGGGTGTCGGCGGTTTGCCCAGAGGCCGCATTATTGAAGTTTATGGGCCTGAAGCAAGCGGTAAGACAACTTTATCTTTAAGCGCGGCAGCGCAGGCCCAGAAAATGGGCGGGGTTGCGGCTTTTATTGACGCGGAACATGCCTTTGACCCTGCTTACGCAAAAAAACTTGGATTAAATCTTGATGACTTGCTTATCTCTCAACCTGATACTGGAGAGCAGGCACTGGAAATCGCGGAAACACTTGTAAGGAGTAATGCTGTTGACATAATCATTATTGATTCAGTGGCAGCCTTAACGCCAAGAGCGGAGATAGAAGGAGATATGGGTGATTCGCATATGGGGCTGCACGCGAGATTAATGTCGCAGGCCTTAAGAAAATTAACAGGCGCTATATCAAAATCTAAAACATGCGTTGTTTTTATAAACCAGATACGCATGAAAATCGGCGTAATGTTCGGAAATCCGGAAACAACTACCGGCGGAAACGCCTTGAAATTTTACGCCTCAGTTCGCCTGGATATAAGAAGGATTGAAACCTTAAAAACTCAGGACAGTGTTGTCGGTTCACGCGTGCGTGTCAAAGTGGTTAAAAATAAAGTTGCCGCGCCTTTTAAACAGGCTGAATTTGATATTATGTACTCAGAAGGGATATCCAAAGAATCAAACCTGCTTGAACTGGGTATCCAACAGGGATTAATTCTTAAATCCGGCGCCTGGTTTACCAGCGGCGAAGAAAAACTCGGGCAAGGCAAAGAAAATGCCAAGGAGTTCTTAAAACAAAATAAGAAGCTGACAACTGAGCTTGAGAAAAAAATCAGGCAGGCACTTAGTTTATAATATACGCTGGGAGGCGGCAATAAGAAATGTTTAAAAAATCTGACAAATTGATCTGCTTGTTGTTAGTGCTTGTATTTTCGGGTTTAATTACACATCGCGCGATTGCGGCGAATGCTGAACAAAATAATGGTTCATTACAGCTAATGCTGCAAATAGAGGATGCTGTTTCCAATGCAGCGGAAAGCGCCGGTAACGCGGTTGTGGGAATCAGTACGGAAAGAAATAAGCAGGTAATGTCTTATTTTAGAAATTATGGGGAGGATTTTCTTAATGAATTCTTCCGGAATTTCTTTTTTGGGGATTCTTCGCAGCGTGAATATAAGCAAATCGGATTGGGGTCCGGAGTTATTTTTAACAGCGAGGGATACATACTCACAAATGAGCATGTCATAGCCGCAGCGGACAAAATTACCGTAACCCTTGCTGACGGCCGCCAGTTCATGGCTATATTAAAAGGTTCTGATTACCGGGCTGATCTAGCGCTTATAAAGATTGACGCGGCTGATTTGCCATATGCCGAGTTTGGAGATTCCGGCGCGCTTAAAACCGGCCAATGGGCGATTGCAATCGGTAATCCGTTCAGTTTTGCTGTTACCAATCCAAAACCGTCGGTTACTTTGGGTGTAATCAGTGCCTTAGAGCGTTCTGTGCCGAGTTCCAGCAATATAAACAGGGCTTATCTTGATTTGATTCAGACAGACGCGGCCATAAACCCCGGTAATTCCGGAGGGCCTTTGCTAAACATACAGGGTGAGGTGATTGGAATAAATGTAGCTATTTTCAGCAGCGGAGGCGGCTCTGAAGGAATTGGTTTTGCTATCCCCATAAATGATGCCAAATTAATGCTGGAAGATCTTTTGTGGGGCGAAAAAGTGCTTTACGCATGGGTTGGCATAGTAATTCAGGACATCAACTACGTGCTTTGCGAACAATTTGATCTTAAAAAAGCACAGGGGGTGTTGATACTTAAGGTTTTGGAAAACAGCCCGGCAAAAGCGGCAGGATTGCGCGCGCAGGATATCATCTTAAAGTTTAATTCCGAAAAGGTTGAGAATTCAATTGATTTTATGAAAAAGATCAGCCGTTCAAAGCCAGGTGATATAATAAAACTTAAGATCATCCGGAACTCTCTGCAGCGCACAATAAGGTTAAAACTCAGCAAGATGCCTAAAGAACTCGATAAGGCACAAATCCAAAATCCTCTAAAAATTAAAAAAGAGATTCCAGAAATATACGATCAATCCATACTTTCTGAAAACAGTAAAAAAGCAGCTTCAAAAACTCAGCTTCAAATCTGGCGGGGCATGAAGGTCGCAGAAATAACCAAAGAATTTGCCAATAATTTTAAAATTGAGACAGACATTGGTGTTGTCGTTACCAAGGTGATCGCCGGCACTCCGGCTGAAGAAGCAGGGATAAGAGTAAAAGACATTATTACGCAAATAAATACTTATAACGTAGAGACACTTGAAGACTACCTGTTTGCCGTATCAAAGGCTTCAGGTAAGGTGCTCATTAAGACTAACAGAGCGTACTTAATGATTAAGGATCAATGAAAGGTTTATTAAAATTCAATGCAAAAGGAATTAGAGGCTGCCCAAATTTTTGCTTTGAGGTTAATAAAGTTCAGAATGCGCTCAAAGCATGAACTACAGGGCCGTTTAAAAAGAAAACATTTTTCTCAGGAAGTAATAGAACAAGTTCTTGATTTATTGAGCGATTCAGGTTATGTTAATGATTTAACCTTCTCTAAGGCATGGGTTAACAGCAGGCTGCAATTTAAACCCCGCAGCAGAAAACTGCTGGCTTATGAGCTGAAAAAAAAAGGAATAGAAAACAGTATAATTGAAAAAACACTCACTCAACTATACCTCGAAAAAGAAGAGCAGATAGCCAGGCAGCTGGCTGTTAAAAGGATTTCTAAATTAGATGGTTTAACTAAAGAAACTCAAAAAAGGCGCTTGAGCGGTTATCTAGCAAGACGCGGATTTTCCATTGGTGTAACGCTAAAGGTCATAAATGAATTGGTTGACTGATGAATAGTAATGAAATAAGACAAAAATTCCTGGATTTTTTTGCCGGCTACGGACATGAAATAGTTGATAGCGACTCTCTGATGCCTGCAAACGATCAATCTGTTTTGTTCACATCCGCGGGTATGAATCAGTTTAAAGAGCAGTTTATGGGAAATATTACGGACTTCAGAAGAGCTGCCAGTTCACAAAAATGCATGAGAACTGCTGATTTGGTAAATGTCGGAAAAAGCCCTACGCATCATACTTTTTTTGAAATGCTCGGCAATTTCTCTTTTGGAGATTATTTTAAGAATGAGGCCATACAATGGGCATGGGAATTTATTACTGAGGTTTTATTATTGCCCAAAGAAAGGCTCTGGGTTTCAGTGCACCATAGCGATACTGAGGCTTTTAATATTTGGCTGGAAATAATTAAAATAAATAAGAGCCGTATTGTTAAGCTTGGGGATGGCGATAATTTCTGGCCTGCCAATGCCCCTAAAGAAGGCCCGAACGGCCCTTGCGGCCCGTGTTCTGAAATATTTTTTGACTGGGGTGAAGATAGCGGATGCAAAAGCCCTGAATGCGGCCCGGCTTGCGATTGCGGAAGATTTTCCGAGATTTGGAATTTAGTTTTTACCCAATATGACCGCCAGCCGGAAGGGTCGCTCACCGCGCTTCCGAGCAAGAATATAGATACCGGCATGGGGCTTGAACGCATTGTAAGTGTAATGCAGAATGTGCGCAGCAATTACGAAACAGACCTGTTCGTGCCCATATTGGAGTCTCTTGATAACATATTGCAAAAAGAGGGGCTGACACCTGCCAATGATTGGTTGATTACAAAAGCAAGGGCAATCGCGGATCATATCAGAGCGGCAGCCTTTGCCATTAGCGATGGTATTATCCCCTCTAATGAAGCAAGGGGTTATGTGATCAGAAAGCTTATCCGGCGCTCAATTATATATTTAAAACAGATCGGCGTTAAAAAGCCCCTTTGTTACGGCCTTGTTTACAGTATCGGCCTGGTTATGGAAAAGGCTTACCCTGAAATAAAACGCAGGCATGAAACCATCGCCGGCATTATTAAAAAAGAAGAAGAGATGTTCTGGACGATATTGAAAGAACGTACTCCTCTGGCTGAAGAAAAATTTAAAATGTTAAAAAACACTGCTCCATCTGCTTCTGGTACTGGGAAAAATGCTGTTCAAGCTGCTCCTTATAAGGATGATGCTGACTATGAAGCTTTTATCTTATATGACACTTTTGGTGTCCCTCTTGAGGTAAGTAAGGAAATTGCGTACAAATATGGACATGTGATTTCTGATGATAAGTTTGAACAATTAATGGAAGAGCAGCGGAAGCGCTCAAGAAGCGCAACGCAGATTTCCAGTGAGATCTTTTCAAAAAGTATTGGGCAGCTGTTAAAAGGAATTAAGAGCGAATTTGTCGGATTTGATTTACTTGAAGCTGACGCAAAAGTCCTGGCTGTTATTCAAGGAGATGTTTTAGTTGCTTCGGCCTCTCAGGATGAGCACGCAGATATTGCACTTGATGTAACACCTTTTTATGCCGAGTCCGGAGGACAGATTGGTGACAGAGGTTTTATTAAAACTGAAATTGGAGCAGAGCTTACTGTAGAGGCGACGATAAAAGCAGATAATTCTATTTTACACAGGGTGAAGGTCATAAAAGGGGCCATCCAAAAAGGTGATAAAGTCAGGGCCTGCGTTATAACAGGGGAACGTGCCGCCACGATGAGAAATCACACGGCAACGCATCTGCTGCAATACGCACTAAGAAGCATACTCGGTGAAGATGTGGAGCAATCCGGCTCATTTGTAGACTGGGAGAAATTGAGATTTGATTTTAACTACCCAAATCAGCTAAACCCGCAGACAGTGCGGAAAATCGAGGAACTGGTGAATGCCTGCATCTGGGAAAATATTCCTGTCAAGACTATAGTCATGGATCTCGAACAGGCCAAAAACAACGGAGCATTGGCTTTCTTTGGTGAGAAATATACCCAAAAGGTGCGTGTACTTTCAATAGGCGATAAGTCAAAGGAGCTTTGTGGTGGAACACACGTTAAGGCCACAGGTGAAATAGGCTGCTTTAAAATAGTCTCTGAGAGCTCTGTTGCTTCGGGTATTCGCAGAATTGAGGCTATTACAGGAAAAGAGGCTTTTAATACCATTAAGGATAATGAACAGGATTTGCTCGATTTATGCCGGATATTTAAGGTCTCCCAGGACAAACTGTTAATTACCGCGCAAAAAGCCGTACAGCAGTTAAAGTCTCTGGAGAAAGAAATATCGAAATTAAAAGCCGGCAATATAGCTCATGAGTCTCAAGAATTAATAAAGCAGGCAATAAATGTAAATGGTGTCAGCGTGCTAATAAAGCAATTCAAGGATTATGACATGAATGCCTTGCTTAATATTAGCGACTTGATAAGAGCGCAAAAAGATCCGGTAATCTGTGTGCTGGGATCTATAGGCGCAAACAAACCGTTACTGCTTGTTGGAATAAGTAAAAGCCTTACGCAAAAAGGCCTGGACGCGGTAAAGATCATAAAGGAGATTACCGAGGTTTGCGGCGGAGGCGGCGGGGGAAAAAGAGAACTTGCTCAGGCAGGAGCCAAAGATGCTGTTCTTTTACAAAAGGCAATAAAGCAGTCTGCAAAAATAATAGAAGATTATATAAATAACATTAAAATTTGAGGGATGAGGTAAAGAATGAAAGTAGTAAAGTTTTCAGGTAAAACACTGGAGAGGGTTTACAGCAGGCTTGCCAAGCGCAAGGTCAGGGTAAAAAGGACAGTTGAGAGGATTCTTCAAGACGTAAGCACAAAGGGAGACGACGCGCTTATCCATTACACTAAAAAGTTTGATAACGCAGCGTTAACACCTAAGGAGCTGCAGGTTAGCGAATCCGAGACAAGCGCGGCATATCAAAATATTGACGCGGCGTTTATCTCCAGCCTGAAGCTTGCGATTAACAATGTTACCCGTTTTTATAAAAACCAGGTAAAGAAATCATGGAAAATAAAGGAAGAAGACGGGGTCACGCTCGGGGAAATCCTGCGCCCTCTGGAAAAAGTCGGCGTATATGTTCCCAGCGGTACCGCGCCGCTGGTCTCATCGGTATATATGAGCGTTTTGCCGGCTAAGATCGCCGGTGTTGATGAAATATACTTGAGCACTCCTCCCAATGCTAAAGGTGAGGTAAATCCTTATATCCTGGCGGTTGCCAATTTGCTGAAAGTTAAGGCTGTTTACAAGCTTGGCGGCGCGCAGGCGATCGGAGCTATGGCCTTTGGCACAAAAAGCGTACCGAAAGTCGATAAGATTGTTGGGCCTGGAAACGATTATGTCACTGAGGCTAAAAGGCAGGTTTTTGGATATTGTGATATTGATATGCTTGCCGGCCCCAGTGAGGTGGTAATCATTGCTAATAATTTTGTCAATCCCGCGCATGTGATCGCAGACCTGCAAGCGCAGGCTGAGCATAAACTCGGAATTGCCATTCTGATAACCACATCAAAAAAACTCTGCCGTATAGTGCGAAAAGAGGTTTCCAGCGGTTTTGTTATAATGGTAAAAAATCTGGATGAGGCAGTCAGTGTTTCTAACCGAATTGCACCGGAACACCTGGAGATTATGGTAAAGCAGCCGGAAAAAATGCTTAAAAAGATCAGAAACGCAGGGGCTGTTTTTATTGGCGCTTATTCTCCTGTAGTGCTTGGGGACTATATCTCCGGGCCAAGCCATGTACTGCCCACATCCGGTACAGCCAGATTTTTTTCCGGGCTCGGGGTATCTGATTTCATGAAAAGCACACATATTATCAGTTATTCTAAAAAAGCGCTTGAAAAAGTAGCGCCGGCGGTTGAAAAGATTGCCTCGCTTGAAGGAATGAAAAAGCATATACAATCTTTAAGGTCAAGATTTGAATAGGAGAGCTTATTATGGCAAATCAAAGATCCGCGCAAATCCACAGAGAAACAAACGAAGTTAGTATCAGAGGTACACTAAGTATTGACGGAAGCGGCCGAACTATTATAAAAACCGGTTTTGAGCCGTTAAATCATCTGTTAACATTATTTGCTTTTCATGGGCTTTTTGACCTTGAGATTGAAGCTAAGGGAGATTTACCGCACCACATTATCGAGGATATAGGTATCGCGCTGGGTAAGGCTTTTAAACAGGCCTTAGCTGAGAAAGAAGGTATTAACAGATACGGCTGTTTTACTGTGGCCATGGATAAGGTAGCAGTTGAGGCAGTAATTGATATCAGCGGCAGGCCGTCGTTGCACACTGTTATTATAGAGAAAGATCATGTCTATAACGCGATCACCTCTAAACTTGAAAATGATACTTTTGACAATACGGATTTTACGTTTAAGCATGCCGAAGAGTTTTTGGAATCATTTTTACAGCATTCAGGCATAAGTCTGGTTTATATTATTAAATCCGGAGAAGGAGATTTACATCATATATTAGAGGCTCTTTTTAAGGCTATGGGTAAGGCCCTTGATCAGGCAACTTTTATCGATAACCGGCGCAAAGGCGTACCCTCAACTAAAGGAATAATTGATTAAAATGTTAACAGTTACCCCGGCAATAGATTTACGTAATGGTAATGTAGTACGTTTGTACCGAGGGCTTTATAATGAAGAGACAATTTATTCTAAAAACCCGCTTGATATTGCAATGCAATGGAAAGAAAATGGCGCTCAAATACTGCACATCATTGATCTTGACGGAGCTTTTTTCGGTCAATTAAAAAACCTTGATGTTGTAAAAAAAATTATTAAAAAATGTAAATTAAAAGTTCATCTTGGCGGTGGCATCCGTACTAAAAAAGCTATTGAAGAGGCTATTAGCGCGGGCGTGCATAAAGTTATTATGAGCACAAGGATTTTCCAGGACAAAAGTTTTCTCTTTGGCATAAAACAATCATTGCGGGATAAGATTATTGTCAGTATTGACAGTAAAGAAGGAATAGTACTTGATAAGGGCTGGAGGGCTCAAACACGCTTAAGTGTAAAAGAAGCCCTTGAAATCGTAGAGGGGGCCGGCATCAAGACATGTGTGGTCACGGATATTGCTCTTGACGGAACTTTAATGGGCCCTAATGTGGGGCTGCTTGAAGAGATACTATCCTCTACAAAAATGAAAATAATAGCCGCAGGCGGAATGTCATCAATAGAAGATGTAAAGGCCATGCGCCAGATCCAAAGAAAATATGTTAATTTATGCGGAGTGATTATCGGAAAAGCGCTCTATGAGGGAAAGATAAATCTGAAGGAGGCAATTGATTGTGCGAAATAAACGTCCAAAACTTAAAAAACTAAAAATTAAAAATATTAAATCAGTTAATGAATTGAAATTTGACTCAGACGGGTTGATACCTGCTGTAGTCCAGGATATGAAAAATAGGGCTATCCTGATGGTGGCCTATATGAATAAAACCTCGCTAAAGAAAACTATTTCAACCGGCCTTGCCACTTATTACTCGCGCTCAAGAAAATGCCTGTGGTTAAAGGGAGATACTTCCGGGCATTTTCAGATAGTAAAAAAAATTCACTTTGATTGCGATAAAGATACTCTACTGGTTGAGGTCAGGCAAATAGGAGTAGCTTGTCATACAGGAGAGCGTTCGTGTTTTTTTAAGCGTATGGCATAGTCTATTTTAAAAAGACATATATAAACGAAACAGGTACAAGTCTATGTATTATCCAAGTAAAGAACAATTTAAAAAATTAAGCGAAAAAGGTAATTTGATCCCTGTTTACAGAGAACTCCTCGCGGACCTGGAAACACCGGTGTCCGCGTTCATAAAGATTGATACAGGTGTTTATTCCTATCTGCTTGAATCTGTCGAAGGAGGAGAGAAGATCGCGCGATATTCATTTTTAGGGTCCAACCCTTCATTGATCTTTCAAAGTAAGGGGAAAAATATTGAGATACTGCGAAAAAGCGGCTCCAGGTTTAAAAAAAATTCGTATACAGCAAAAGCTGGCCCTCTTGATGAAATAAAAAGAATAATTAGTCAATATGAATTTGTCAGCGTGAATGGTTTGCCGCGTTTTTGCGGCGGCCTTGTAGGTTATATGGGCTATGATTCGGTAAGATTTTTCGAAAATATCCCGGATAAAAATCCGGATGACTTAAAACTCTATGATTGTATTTTTGTCTTAACAGATACCATCCTTATTTTCGACCATATCGCGCACAAAATAAAAGTTGTCTCCAATGTGCATCTGGACGCTGAAAAAGGAAGCCTATCATCTGCAGAGCTCGATAAGATTTATGAGCATGCTCTGAAGAAAATAGATACTCTGGTTAAAATGCTGCAAAAACCCCTGAAGATAAGCAAAAAAATCAGGAAATCCCAGCCATTTAATGTAAAATCAAATGTGAGTAAAAACGCTTTTAAAAAATCGGTTTCCCGCGCAAAAGAGTATATCCAGGCGGGAGATATAATCCAGGCTGTACTTTCCCAGCGCTTCAAAACAGATATCAATATTGAAACATTTGATATCTACCGGGCCCTGCGCACGGTAAACCCCTCGCCTTACATGTATTATTTGAAATTTGAGGATACAAAATTGATCGGTTCGTCTCCAGAGGTCATGCTGCGCTGCGAATCAAATATTGCTGAGGTAAGGCCGATCGCCGGAACCCGCAAAAGAGGCAAAGATGAGGAAGAGGACAGGATCCTATCTGAAAATTTACTTGCGGACCCAAAAGAAAGAGCAGAACATATTATGCTTCTTGATCTTGGACGTAATGATTTGGGAAGGGTATGCAGCTACGGCAGCATAGAAATCAAAGAACTGATGAAAGTTGAGAAATATTCGCATGTAATGCATATTGTCAGCGACGTACAAGGGATGATTAAAAAAGGATTGGATAACCTTGATGTGCTTAAAGCCACATTCCCTGCCGGCACTGTCTCCGGAGCTCCGAAAATAAGGGCAATGGAAATAATAGATGAACTGGAAACTGTCCGCAGAGGCCCGTATTCAGGTTGTGTCGGTTACTTTAGTTTTTCAGGTAATCTTGATTCATGCATTACAATCAGGACGATTGTAGTAAAAGGCAAAACCGCTTATGTCCAGGCAGGCGCGGGTATAGTCGCCGACTCTGTCCCTGAGAAAGAGTATCAGGAAACCGTGAATAAGGCCAAGGCTCTTTTAAAAGCGATCGAGATCGCTCAAAAGGGGATGTTATGATTCTAATTATCGACAACTACGATTCTTTTACCTATAATCTGGTGCAGTATTTCGGAGAGCTAAAGCAAAAGGTTGAGGTCTTTAGAAATGATAAGTTCAGTATTGACCAGATTAAAAAATTAAGGCCCAAACAAATCGTGATATCACCGGGGCCATGCACACCAAAAGAAGCGGGGAAATCCGTTGAGGTGATTTTGAACTTTTATAAGAAAGTTCCAATGCTTGGAGTTTGCCTTGGGCACCAATGCATGGGCTATGCCTTTGGAGGGAATATCGTGCAGGCAAAAACATTAATGCATGGGAAAACATCAAAGATTTTTCATGACCGGCAGAAAATATTCAAAGGGATTCCTGATCCTTTCACAGCTACGCGCTATCACTCTCTGGTCATTGAAGAGCGCAGCCTGCCGAAGTCCTTTAAGATTACCGCACGAGCTGACGACGGGGAAATAATGGCTATAGAACATTTACATCTGCCGGTTTTCGGCGTTCAATTCCACCCGGAATCAATCCTCACAAAAGAAGGGAAAAATATATTGCAAAACTTTTTAAACCAAAGGCGCGGAAAATGATTACTGAATCTCTTAAAAAAATTATAAATTCCCAGGATTTAAGCCTCCAGGAGACAGAAACCGTATTTACCCAGATTATGCAGGGAAATGCTACCCCCACCCAAATAGCCGCTTTTCTTACAGCTCTGCATATAAAAGGCGAAACTGTTGATGAAATTACCGGAGCGGCCGCGATTATGCGTAAATTTGCCGAGCCTTTGGATATCAAAAGCAAGGTGATTATGGATACCTGCGGCACCGGCGGATCGGGAAAACACGGATTTAATGTCTCCACATTAACCGCTTTAGTCGTAAGCGCCGCGGGAGTTACAGTGGCTAAACACGGCAACCGCAGCATTACCGGCAAATCAGGAAGCGCGGATCTTCTGGAAAATTTAGGCGTAAATATCAATGTTGAACCCCGGATCACCGAAAAGTGCATCAATGAAATCGGTATTGGATTCATGTTTGCCCCGCTGTTTCATAAGGCCATGAAATACGCTATCGGGGTACGCAGGGAGATAGGTTTTAGAACGATCTTCAATATTTTAGGCCCGCTGACAAATCCCGCGCACGCGACGCACCAATTATTAGGGGTGTTTAAGGCTGATTTGTGTGAGCCTCTGGCCAGAGTGCTGGGAAAACTTGGTTTAAAACATGCCCTTGTTGTTTATGGAAACGACGGCCTTGATGAGGTTACAATAACCGATTCAACTATTGTTTGCGAGATGAAAGATGGAAAAATTGATAATTACACTATATGCCCTGAACAGTTCGGCTTAAAAAGAGCATTGATTGAGGATGTTCAAATTAGCAGTATTGAGGAAAGCGCAAAAGCCGCGCTTGAAATATTAGAGGGTATTAACGGCCCAATGCATGATTTTGTTGTTATAAATTCCGCCTGCGCCTTATATACCGCAGAGCGCGTATCTTCGATATTTGAAGGCGTGGAGCTGGCAAAAAGAATGCTGCGGGAAAAGAAAGCGGCTGAAAAGCTTGTACTTTTAAAAAAACTGACTAATGCAGACAATACTTAAAAAAATAATTGAAGCCA
>JAKLQT010000089.1 GCA_022013205.1 Candidatus Omnitrophota bacterium
AGAGTATGCGTGCGGAAATATTTGCGCTGAATCATTGCGCCGTGCGGGAGAAGATGTGCACTTCGCCCAAAAAGGCTTAGTTTTACTCTCTGTCGGCAAAGATTCCAGCTCGCCGGTGGGAAAATCCGCTATCTTCGACTCATTCAATAACTATTTTAGGCTGGGTTTAGTCAAATATTACAGCAGGGAGCCTGTTTTTTACCCGCAAGCCTATACAAAAGCGTATATAGACGAAGAGCATTTACTGAATATTAAAGAAAAGGGCAGAGACGCTTCAAAGTTCAAGGATGTTTTAGGGCTGGAGAAACTTACTTCAGAGCTGCTTAATAATCTTATTTTTCATAATGAAGCAAACAAATTTATCCGTATTGCATTAAAAGGAAACCTTACGGAGAGGTTTAAAGATGGATTTGTTTTCCAGTTATGTAAAACATCCCCTTTTTTGTTTTCAGTTATCAATGCTCAGAAAGCAATAATAGGGATAAACGCCGCCGTTGGAGAAATAAAGTCCGTAAGCTTTAGAAAAATCTTAATAGAAGTGGGAATACAGCGTTGTATGAGAGAGATGATGGATGAAAAATCTTCGTCTTTTATTGAGGAAGACATTAACTATACCTATAAGGCATTGCGGGAGATTTCTAATAAGAAAAAAAAGAATTTTTATGAATTAATCAATGCCTACTTAAAGGAATTGGAGATGGTTCTTTCCAAGCGGGCTTTTTATGTGAAGCAGATCGCCAGGAAAAAAGAAAACCTGGAGCCATGGGAATATGACGAAAATTATGAATCTTTTCAAGATTCTATCCATTATGGCCAGCTATTTTACCGGGAAAATACTGAATTTTCAATTGATTGTATTAATTTAGAACTCAATGATGCGTTGGGACTTTTGAAAGAAAAATATGACATAGATTTGCAGGAGAGATTAAAACATAAAGGAATTGCGGCAGTAATTGGCTTTGGTAAAAATTATGGGGAAATCCTGGCTATTACCAAGCGTTTTCCGGGAATAAAGAAAATATATGCTGTGGAAATATATAAAGAATTTATTGAGCAAGCGAAAGAAGGGCTGTCCGATTATGAGCATCTTAGTTCTTTGGGATTTGAGCCTGAGCTTGTTGGAAAAGTTGAGTTTATCTTGGCTAACATTGAAGATTTGCAGGAAGAATCATTTGATGGGCCAAAAATAGAGTCCGGCTCTGTGGATGCTGTTTTTACCTTCGGGGTTCTGGAAAGATGTACTATGTCATCCGGGGGGTATTGTCCTGATATATTTGCGCAATATGCGAACCCTGATTATTTTTACAGTATTAACGATGACAAGATATTGAGGTCTGTTAGTGAAATTCATAGAATTTTAAGAAGGGAGGAAAACAAAAGGGGGCTGTTGTTTTCTATCTCGGACCACAAACAAAATGATGTATCTCACTGTTTCGTGGGTTTTGATACAGTTATGAGTGAAGATAAATATACTGTAGTGGCGTTGGCGCATCCGCAAACAGACACAACAGAAAAGGAAAAGGAAAAGGGGACAGACACCTTTTTCTCACTAAACGCTGATAAACGTTCCAGCTCGCCCGCGGGTTCGCAAAAAGTAGAAGCAGATTTAAATATTATAATAGACGAAGGCTTTGACCTTCACGAGGCGCATTTAATTTTTATTGTTGAATTAGCGCGGCGTTTTAACTCCAGAATTACGCTTGCAGTTAATAAAAAACTTTTAGATGCTAAAAATATGCTGGAAGTGATTGAACATGGGTATGAATTATGCAATACGCGGTCTATAAAGCTTAGCGCCGAAGGAGAAGACGCTCAAAATGCTCTTAAAGTTTTCAAGCTGTATTTCAAAGAGTATTTAAATGCGGCTAAAGAGCGATTTAGCGCCGGTATTCTACTTAAAAAAGTTCTTAGCCCTTGCGGTTCGTCTGTGGGCGGAGATTCCGCCGCCTCGCCGGTTGGAGGAAATCATTTGGGGAGCAGCAGCTCGCAAAGCCAAGAGAAAGTATCCAGAAAACTTATTAGGTTAAGTATTACAAGTAGTGATACTACGGTTCCTAAAGATTTGAAAAAAGCAGAAAAGTACATTAATGAGAACCGGCTGGACGATTGTCTTAAATCTATAATAAAGATATTGCAAACAGTAATCGTGAATATGAGAGAAGAGCCTAACACGCTTACCATAAAGCAACTAATAGGGATATATGTTGATTCCGGCAGGGCTTCAAAAGATATCTTATCTTTATTAGAGGATATCGTTTTTATTATAAGTGAATATAGCAGAAAACAGCCCCGTATGAGAAAATTGTTAAAGCCCTTAGTGAAAAGAATATTGATAACAATTGATAGAGAACGGCACAATAAAATAGTTAAAGCTGATAGTGAAAAAAGAGGCTTAAAGATTATATTTGATGAGGACACGGGCGATGACAAAGAAGTGATAAAGGCTTTAATTAAGCAGAAGTCAATAATTAATGAAGTTTTTTCCAATATCTTTAAAAGGCCGGATTTAACTTGCGGCAGCGTAAAAAGTATATATATTACATATTTAGCAGAGGGCGGATTTAAAAAGGTTTATAAAGCGTCGATAAGATTAAGGAACAGGCCTTACGTTTTTAGATTTTTAATTAAAGCGGTCAAAAAAGACGTTAAAAAATCAGATTCAGGGTATCAATATAATGCAGAGTATGCGAAAAAACTTGTTGCGATAGCCAGGAGAGCCCGTGAAGTAGATTTGAGTTTACATTTACCAACGGGAGGTTTTTATAATTATAAGGAATCTGACGGCAAGGAAAGAATTGTATTTACGGAGGGTTTAATCCCGGAAACAATTCATAAACCTTCAGATGAAGTAAAGGGGAGAATAGCTGTAGCGGCATATCTTCGATACTGGAAGGCTTTTAATGAAGAGTTATATTTTGAGGATCCCAAGTTTCCTAATGTTGTTATACAAAGGCTAAAAGGCCGGTACAAAGCGACAATTATTGATATAGATAATGTTCATTTTGGTAGAAAAGCAAGTCCATTTGCGATAGTAGACGCATTTTTGGTTTATGGATTTGAATGCGGGGATATTATTTTGGGGGTTATAGATAGCCTGCCTGACAAAGAGGCGCAAGAGTTTATAATCAGCGCCGCAGCCAGATTAAATATCTCAAGAGACCCGCGAGGCAAAGAACTAATTGAGTTATTTGAAGTCGCCAGAAACGAAGTAAAGTATATGCTGCCTAATAAATCAATAGGTTTGAAGGGTAAAAATATTTTTATTACTGTTAACGGAATGAGAGTTGAAATTAGCGAAGGTATTACGTTATGGGAGGTAATGCAGGATTGTTATGCCGACATAAAGGATACCCAGGTTATATATAATGGATGGATTGTAAGAGCTCCCGATATAAAGCAGAAAGAAAGCATATTAGAGAATATTGAATTATCGGAAGGCGACGAGATTACATTGGGAGAAGAGCAAGACACTGTTTTTACTAATCCATCCGCCGCCTCGCCAGTTGAAAATAAAAGTTCACTGCTCCTATTTACTAACAATTGGATTCTTATCTATAGGGTTGGTTACGGGCTTTATAACGCGACGACAAAAACGAATATTGAGCTTCTGATCAGATATCTAAAGTCACAAGGGTATATTGTTGAGAAAAATGATAACCCTCCAAAGCACATCAAAGAGTTGAATGCGAAGAAGGTTCATATACCTCTTGATAAATTTATGCAAAAATCACAAGAGCAAAGTATTTTTCTTGCTATTGTCGGTACCGTCTATAACTATTGCATCTATGATGCATTTAGGTATGCCCTATCCTGGGGAGCTAATAATAATGTGGATATGCGTATTCTTTTGTTTGAGCCGGCCATACAAAGAGAGTTTAAGGATGTTAATTTTTCGCTAAAACCTCTGAATGATATCATTAGCCATCTGGAAAAAGAAAGCGCTGAAAGGTATTTTAATTATATTGTCCGTGAAAACGGTAAGACAGAGAACCAGAAAAATTTGTTTCCCGGCAAAAATACCATTACACTTGAGGTTATCCATTTGGAAACTTGTCTTAATATTCTCGCAAAACCGGTTCTCTCCAGCTCGCCGGTTAAAAATAAAAGGTTATTTATGGAGAAGAGCTCTTCGTCTTCAAGCAAAGGGTATATGGGCAGGAGACGATTTGCTAAACTATTAAGTTGTGCAACTGTAGGAGCAGCAGCTTATACAGAACCACTTATTGTTAGAATAATAAACTTTATTAGTGGGTTTTTCCTATCAAGTATAAGTGAAGCAATGGCTGAAGAAAGTACCCCAACTGCCCGCGAGGATAGCTGGCAGGTACGTTTTGCTAAACGGATAATAACAAGGCTTAAGCAAGATCTTAACGAGGCTTTCATCCCTGAAAAATATAAATCGGGCTTAACCCATAGTTGTTATAACGACGGTTTAATAACCAAGATATTAAATGTACTTGCTCGATTTAAAACAATAGATCCGAGGTGGATAAGCTTAATATATAGGAATCAGGATAAATTATTAGGGTATAGCAAATGGAGTTTATCGAGATTAGCCTACGCATTTTATATTTACCAATTCCCGGATGAAAAGGAATTAATGGTGTTTGGCGGATATATTGTTATTACTGAATTATGCCCTGATGAAAATGAGATTAAGGCTAAGGTTAACAAGTTTAAAGAGGAATTGGGGAAGTATTATGCGAAGAATAACGGCAAAGCTGATGTGGATGAACAGGCAGGTAGAATCATTATCGATTTTATGACTAAAAATAAAGAAGCATATCTGAAAGGAATCTCAACCGTTATCATCGCCAAGGGCGCCATGAGTTCGTCCTCAATCTCAAAGATTACGCCTAGCAGTCCGATTTCGGATTCCATCGCCTCGCCGATAAGTATTAAGTCAAAACTTGACACCAATGCCCCTACAGCTACTTTGCTGCTTAATAGCGACGCATCCTCCAGCCTGTCTGTAAAAAAAGTGTTAAAAATGGTTTCCTCTGTAACGATAGACGGCGCTCTCATAGGCGTTATGAAAGATCGCAAAGGAGAATACTTTTTGGTAAGAGAGTCTCCATTTTTACACAGTATTCATCATGAAGCAGTAAAGATCAAGCTCGATACCTCCGAATCGAAGAAAAAATCAATAGGAACAAATTTATTCCGTATATGTCAAAATTATTTTAGGATGACGATGATTTCTATACCTCAAAAGGAATATCAAAACAGAGGAATAGGCTCTTGCCTTATGTATTGCGCGTTAAGGAAAGCTTTAGATCATTCGGTGGAAGAATACCTCATTTATTCCCCTGAGAAACCCTTACGGGAATCCCTATTTCATTATTTTGGCTTTACTAAGGGAGGCATAGACAGACTTGGGCCTTACTGCGCTAATGATAATCTTAGTGTAGAAGCGCTTGAGGCGGCATTTGAAAAAAGAAAAGAGAAGTGTGGGTTTGAGTTTATCTATGATGACTTCGCTTATTCCAGCTCGCCGGTAGGCCACAGAGCCGTCTCCAGCTCATCTGTGCTAAATAGAGAAAATATAATCAGGGGATCCTTTTCTCAGTATTACCCTGATTTCAGATATTGGCTGGCAAATAAAATAGGCAAGAATCAAAAAGTGCTTTCTGCAGGATGTGGAAGGAATGGTAAATTGGAGGGTGATCTTAAGAAGCTGAATAATAAAGTCTTAGGAGTAGATAAAGCCCCGGAGGCTAAAGATAATCCGGAAATAGAAGTAATAATCTGTGATGCTGCAATTATGAGCTCTAAAATTCATCAAAAGTTTGATGTAATTATATTTGCCGAATCTATCAGGTATATGAAT
>JAKLQT010000090.1 GCA_022013205.1 Candidatus Omnitrophota bacterium
AAAGAAAAATTCATTTTTCTTATTAGCCTGTGACTTGAATAAAAACTTAGCCGCAGAGCGGCCTGAGCATACACTATCTACTTGCAATTATATAATGAGTCTCCCCTTTAAATCCTGTAAATCTGCGCCATCTGCGTCCCATTTACTCCTTCTCCGTCTATCGTCCTTCGTCCTTCGTCCTTCGTCCCTCGGTAAGCTTACAGCCCTGGAGCCTGCAGCTTGCAGCCTGCCGCCGACTACAAGGCATAAGGGACGTCCATAAAAGTATAAAAGTTTACCATACCCCTACCCTATCCTTTTCCAACTATTTCCCTTCCCTGTTGCCCTTCAAAATTAATCGCTGAAATCAATTGTTTGGATAATTTTTAATTTTAATCTGTAATTTTAATGTTTGTTAATTGGGTCCCGCGGGGTCAGGTCCAAACTATTGACAAATTAATTTAACTAACCCTGAAACCTTGTTTTCCTGTAACTTTTTCTCAGTTTATTTTAGCAAATCCTCAAGCTCACACGATAACAATGCCGATTTATTGAGGATAATCTGTTCTTTCTGGTTTAAATGCTCTGCAGTCATTCTAATAAGCTTGGTGTCGATGCTCCTGCCAAGCATGATTCGGTTTGTCTTTTTCAAATAATTCTCAGTTTTTTGGTAAAAGAGAGCGGCGTACTGCTTAAGCTTATCTTCCGGAAGAGATTGGGTGCTTACGCCGTCACGAGTAATTTTAATAATTTTATCTATGTTTCTATTTATTTCAATCGTCAAATTCCCTTCTTGAAAGTTAATCCAGTATTCGCTTACGGCATATCGTATTTGACAAGCCTTTCCTTCATCTTCTTCTTCGGTATTGTAGGTAAATATAAACGAAAAATTATCTGTGTCGAAGTGCTGGCGCACTCGCACGCTTTCTAGTGTTGTTACAGTGCAGATTTTATACGCGTCAAGAAGACGTAAATAGCTTTCTTTCCAGTTTGTGAGCCAATTTTCAATGTAGGTACGGTTTACAAAAAGCGGCAAAAGATCTTGCTTAAGGTTCGCGCCGCTAACAGCGTTCATTTTGACTGTAAGCTTATCGAAAAGCGTACGCAAATCTTTAGCTTCCTTCACATTTTTAGCTATCAGATAATCAAGGTCAGGCACTATCTTTTTTTCCATATACCAAATAAGATCATAGATATCACGGCCTTTTTCCTCATAAAAAGCCTTGCCCACACCGCGTGTCCCGCGAAGAAAAATTGCGGCCACTTTACTGGCCATGAGAGTCGACATATTATAGGTCACGATTACAAAGGATAACTGATCTCGATTGACAGGATAACGTTCGGGTACCGTTTTGGGCGCGGAAAAATGATTTAGATCAATTTTGACATGTACCTGATTTGACGGATGGCCAAGATCTAATGCCGCGCCGGCATTGAATTTAAGCAGTAACCCTCTTCCTGTAACGATTTTTACAGTCATAAAACCTGAATGGGTACTATACGTACGGGAAAAATGATCTTCGATTTCTTTCTTTAGTTCTTCCAGAAAATCTTTCGTTACCATTTCATAAACTTCAAAATCCAAATCAACTGACATTCGGTTGAGTCCATGAATGACGCGAAGCGCGGAACCCCCGTACATTATCCATTTACTATATTCGGGATGGTGGTAAATAAAATTAAGGACATAAAACTGAAGCTCCTCTTTAAGAGCGTTACGGAGCGTTTCCGCGTTCATCCCGTCACGCGCGGTGAAATCATCAAGTTTCCTCTTTAAAATGGCAATAATTTGTTCACTCATTGTTAATATATTCCTTTGTCATTACATGAAATTTGAGCTGTTCTTTTTTATCCATTTCATCAATGTCTATTCGTAATTCTTCAATTAATGTTTTAATGTCTTTTAATTTAACACCGCGAAACTGATGAGTTTTGAAATAGAGCAAATCAAACAAGGCTTTAGCCGGGGAGGCAATAAAAAAATCGAGCCTCGTTGGCTGTTCGTCCGCGGCCTTTCCTTTCATTAAGGAGAAATCTAAAAATAGTCCTTTTTTTATAGAGTTGTAGGTAAAGTTTCCGGCTTTGGTCTTGTAATTTCTGGTTACCTTTGGCGTGACGGAAGTAATGCTGTATATGGCTTCCGTGGTAAGGTTGTAAAATTGAAGAGCAGACCATGAACTGATATAGGAAGGCGTCCGGATAATATTTGCCAGGTAAAAAGAATAGGAAATATCGCTTCTATTTTTATTAAAAGAATCAGCTGATATATACAGTCCCCCTTTAAGTCGAAGGATTTCTTTATGCTTCAGAAAACGGCTAATATACGTATCCACTGTGGCAGAGGCAAGCCCCAGTTGTTTGCCGAGCTGACATACGCTATCCTTGCTGAAATAGGGCAAAGACTTTAACTGTTCTAATAGGTTTATTTTGCTTTTCATAATTATGACTTAAGTGTATCATAGAAGAAACGTGATGTCAAGTTTCAAGTCATTTTTACAAGAGGAATGAGTAAAACAAGATTCCCCCTATGGACGGGTTAACGGTTAAGGTTAAGTTAAGGGTAGAACACATTTTGGACGCTGATTTTCGCTGATACCCGCGGATAACACTCCTGTCTGCTCTCAATATGTCCGATTAAAACATCATCTCCTGAAAATGCCATGCTCAGCAGCGGCTTTGCCGCTGGTTTTCGTTCAATCACAGCTTAAAGAAAAATTCATTTTTCTTATTAGCCTGTGACTTGAATAAAAACTTAGCCGCAGAGCGGCCTGAGCATACACTATCTACTTGCAATTATATAATGAGTCTCCCCTTT
>JAKLQT010000091.1 GCA_022013205.1 Candidatus Omnitrophota bacterium
CAGGGAAACTTATGCTTATGAAGTTAAACAAAAGATTATTGATGTTAATGCTGAAAAAACGGCGGGGATTTTGAGATTTCTCGGCGCTCGGTATTTGGTTTTGCATGAAGATAAATATAGTAATTATGAAGGGGGAATGATTTTAGGGCAGATCCCTGATCTTAGCTCAAACAGGGGATATGTATTGGCAGCGGATTTTGGAAATAAAAAAATTTATGAAATAACCGCGCAAGCGGTTGATCCGAAAAATGTTATTGAAAATAAAAATAATAAAACAGGGAGATCGCCTGTTAATCGAAATCTAGAGGATAATAATTTCGGGTTTAGTGTCGGCGATAAATTTTCTTACACAATTAAATATCTTGATCTTGTTCCTGTATTAGATGTTTATGTGGAAGTAAAAAGCGCGCGGAGTGTAAGGGATGTATCACTTGAGGCGGACGCGAAAGCTAAAGGAACTCTTGCGATGTTTTTGGATATTTCTATAGGGATGAAATCATTAATCGTTAAGGATTCTACTGTGCCTCTTGAGTATAATCAGACTATCAGGACAGGTAAGGATATAAAAGTAAAAGATGTTATCTTTGACCGGGAGCAGATGGTTATGATGAGTAAAAACAGAAAAGTGTCAATTAATAAGTATACACAGGACCCGCTTTCTGCTATTTTTTATATGTCTACTTTAGATTTTAATCATTTGCGTAATTTTGATGTGTTTATCAATCCGGGAAAGACAAATTATAAGCTGCATGCAGAAGTTGTAGGGCAAACACAAATACAATTCTTTGGAAAAAAAATAACCTGCTGGGAGGTTAAGGGAGAATATTTCAGCTTAAAATATAAGCCGAAAAAGATAGCATCTGTTAATATGTGGTTTAACACCAGCAAGGCAAAGCCGTTAGTACGCATGGAAGTTTTAACAAAAGCGGGATTTCTTACGCTTGAACGTAAAACAGAATAATGCTTATTTAATTATAAATTACTAGTGACGAATTATGAGTGAAAAGCGGAAATAGCTCGTAGCTCTTAGCCAAAGCAGAAATGGGAGAATGAATGTAAATGAGAGTTTTGATATAAATGCCTGGGGTACAGTAAATGTCCTTGAGTGTCTGCGCGGGAAATCAAAGAAGGCGGCATTTATTGTTCAACAGCACAAAAAAAGGGAAAATTCCCATAAAAAGATGTTGACACATTCGGCGACAAGCCCCGATGCTTGGCATCGGGGTGTACCAAATGGCTTGATAAAGAGAGCTTAATGTCCTATATTTTAGAACAGTTGTTCCATAAAATAGAACAGGAGATAAGCATATGTTAATACCGGTTGGAAGAAAAAAGATATTGGAAGTTTTCATGAAGAACCCTTTTAAGGAAATACATCTTAGGGAGATAGCCAGATTGTCAAAGGTTTCTTTAACGAATGCTGATAGTTCATTAAAATTGTTTGTGAAGAATGATGTGTTTGAAAGGCGGAATATTTCTAACATGACCTTTTTTAAGCCTAATCTTATGAGTGAGGACATTCTTAAGATATTCGAGTTCTTGGAGCTGGAAAAAAGGAAGGGATTTTATAATAAGAACAAAAAGATAGCCAGATTATTACAGAAATATACTCGAGATATAATAGATTTATCTAATAAAAAAATACAAATGGTTATACTTTTTGGGTCAGTAGCAAGAGGTGAATGGACTCAAAGTAGTGATATAGATATATTAGTGGTAGTCTCGGAAAAGGATAAGGATATAACCGCGGCTTTAAACAAGGCTAAAATAGATGTGAGCCCGCTATTAGAAATAAGGCCTATAAGTACTACGGTCGATAAATTTACAGAAGGGTTTAGTAAGAAAACTGAGTTTTACGATGAACTCTGGAGGGACAGGGTGGTTTTGTATAATGAATTTTTGTTTTGGCAGTTGATTAAAGAAGGAGAAAAACCATATGCCTGAATATATTGAGAAAACCTTACATGAATGTTTTCATCCTAAAAAGGGGAAGCCTAATCTTCGTAAAATTTCTGTGAATTTGGAACGTGTTAAACAGCATATTAATAAGGCACATAGTAACTTACGGGCTATGAAGATAATGTTTGAGGATGATCTATTTGATTGGGCTATCGTCTGCGGCTATTATGCTATGTATCATTCAGTATTGGCGTCACTATTTAAAATAGGTATTCAGGCAAGGGCACATTATTGTGCTATAGCAGCTTTTAAGAAATTTTATGTTGAGCGCGGCAAGGTAAAGCCGGAATATATCAGTTATATTAAAAAGGCAAAACAACTTGAACAAAAGTATGCCGGGACGTTAGAGAAGGCACAAGAAGATAGAGTTGTTGAGCAATATGGTGTTGAAATTATTACTAACGATGATGCGGAATGGATTATAGAAGATGCCAAGGATTTTGTTCTTAAGATAGAAGAAGTGATAGCTGAATATAGTGGAAGAGGTTAGAACGCAAAATGCAATGATGCTGGACGCGGTTTTAAGTAAAAAGGTAAAAGGAAAAAGTAAAAAGTGGAAAAAGATGGAAAAAATAGTTATGAATTACTAGTGACGAATTATGAGTAAAAAGCGGAAATAGCTCGTAGCTCTTAGCCAAAGCAGAAATGGGAGAATGAATGTAAATGAGAGTTTTAATAACCGGCGGAGCTGGCCTTGTGGGGTCGCACTGCGCGGAATACTTTGCGGCTAAAAACGCGCAGGTTATCGTTTTGGATAATCTTATGCGTTCTAAGCTGCTTAAGATACCGCATAAAAGCATAGAGCATAATTGGAGATTTCTTAAAAAAATCAAGAATGTTAAGTGTATCGAAGGTGATGTGCGCAGGGAATTAGATGTAACGCGGGCTATCGGAAACGGGGTTGATGTAGTTATTCACGCGGCCGGACAGCCCAGTGTTTTTTCCTCCGGAGATATATTGCAAGAGGATTTTGATATAAATGCCGGGGGTACAGTAAATGTCCTTGAATGCTTACGCAGGAAATCAAAGAAGGCGGTATTTATTTATTGCTCAACGGATAAGATATACGGATATGATAAAGAAAAAAAAACAAAGATGGGTAATAAAAAGAAATACACTGTAAATGATGATACTCAGGTTAAATTTTCCGGATTATCCGCGTACGCGGCAAGCAAATTAACCGGGGATATTTATACGCAGCTTTTTGGGCATAATTTTAAGCTGAGAACCGCGGTATTCCGTATGGGGTGTATTTATGGGCCCAGACAGTTTGGTGTCGAGTTGCAAGGGTGGGTCGGCTGGTTTGTCCAGGCGCATCTTATGGGTAAAAAACTTACTTTGTATGGGGATGGTTCTCAGGTTAGAGATATCCTCTATGTCAATGATTTGGTGATGGCTTTTGAAAGTTTTATTAACAGCAGATTTGATCACCGGGTTTATAATATAGGAGGCGGCAGCAGTAATTCACTTTCTTTGAATGACTGCCTTAGCATTTTAGAACAGGAAACCCGAAGAAAGCCTAAGGTAAGGTTTACTCCCTGCAGGCAGAATGATCAGAAAATCTGTATCATGGACATTAAGCGTGTTTCAAGAGAACTCAGATGGAAACCCAGAGTAACACCCCAGGCAGGGATCCGTAAGGTGATTAAGTGGGTTGATGACAATAAAGTTTTTTTTAATGAAGAAAAAATTTAAATCATTCTCGAATATTGTGAAAGATCTTTGCATGAGTATTAGGTAAATCGGGAAAAACAGCCAGGTGAAAATGTATTTACTCATTCTCGACAGCCATCCTTGGCTGTCTCCGAGGTAAATATTGATTTTGCTCATCCTTGGCAAAATCAATATTAAAATCCGCAAATACAATTCCCCCTGCCTGTTTAATGAGCAAAGAAAAAGTGTTTTTTGTCTAGAATTTAGAAAGGAATATAAGGTGCTTAATTCATGAAAACGGGATTAATAACCGGTTCTGCCGGGCTGATCGGCTCGGAGGCGGTGAAATTTTTTATTGAACAGGGATTTGAGATCGTGGGTGTTGATAATGACCTGCGCAGCTGCTTTTTTGGTGAGGATGCCTCAACCAAATGGAACAGAGACAGACTCAAAGAAAAGTATAAGGATAAGTATATACATTTTGATTATGATATTCGGGATGTTAAGCTGATGGAGGATTTGTTTGAGAAATTCAGCTTTGATATTATTATACATACAGCAGCTCAGCCCAGCCATGATTGGGCTGCCAGAGAGCCGATAACGGATTTCACGGTAAATGCTAATGCAACCCTTATTCTGCTTGAAAATCTCAGGAAATATTGTCCGCAAGCTTCTTTTATATTTACATCTACAAATAAAGTTTACGGAGACCGTCCGAATTTCCTGCCTCTTAAAGAGATAGATACCCGTTATGAGCTGCCGCAAGGCCATGAATTTTTTAGCGGTATAGACGAGTCCATGAGCATTGATAACTGCAAGCACAGTTTATTCGGCGCATCAAAATTAGCTGCCGATGTTCTTGTGCAGGAATACGGAAAGTATTTTAATTTAAAAACCGGGATTTTTAGAGGCGGCTGTCTGACAGGCCCTGCCCATAGCCCAACAGAACTGCATGGCTTTCTCGCCTATTTAATAAAATGCGTGGCAACCGGCAGAAAATATACTATTTTCGGGTATAAGGGCAAGCAAGTCAGAGATAATATCCACAGTTATGACCTTGTAAATATGTTCTGGCATTTTCACAAGAACCCGCGCTGCGGCGAGGTCTATAATGCCGGCGGTGCCAGGCAATCGAATATTTCAGTGCTTGAGGCTATTGCTAAGGCGGAAAAACTACTGGGCAAAAAAGCCGCATTTGAATATAATCAGAAACCCAGGGTAGGAGATCATATCTGGTATATTTCAGATGTTTCCAAATTTAAAAGAGATTATCCGGATTGGGATTTTACTTATGATATAAACAGGATTATGGATGAAATCTGTAAGTCCGGACATTTTGAATAGAACCGTGAATAGAAAATAGATAAGGAGAGTTTATGTGAAGAAAAAAGTTGTTTATTATATTATGGCCGGAGGGCAGGGTATGCGGCTTTGGCCGATGAGCCGGTCTCATTTTCCAAAACAGCTGCACACGCTTTTGGGAGACAGTTCACTTCTGCAGCAGTCGATAAGCAGGCTTTTAAAGCTAACAAACCCGGAAAATATCCTGATCGGCACAGGAGAGGATCTTTACTTTTCTATAAAGGAGCAATGGGAAGGCTTGTCACTAGAGTGTAATCCGTGGCTTATATTAGAACCTTCAAGCCGCAATACAGCCCCGGCTATCGCGCTTGCTGTGCATGCCGCGCGGGAAAAATTCGGTGAAGATGTTATTATGGTTACCCTTGCCGCTGATCATGTCATAAAGAAACAGAAAAGATTTGAACAGCTTCTAAAAACAGGAGCTGAGGCAGCCTCTGATGGTAATATCGTTACATTTGGGATTGTCCCTACATACGCGGAAACAGGCTATGGATATATTAATATCGGCAAAAGGCTGAAAAAAGATGTTTATATGGTTGAGCAGTTTAAGGAAAAGCCTAACCAGGATGCAGCTAAAAAATACGTCAAAAGCGGTAAATATCTGTGGAATAGCGGGATGTTTATATTTGATACCGCGGTTATGGCCCAAAGTTTAGAAAAATTTTCCAAAGATGTGTGGGATATAAGCCTGCGGGTCTGGAAAAAGAGAGATGAGAAAAAGGACAGGATCAAGTTTGACAGCAGGTCTTTCAGCCGGTTTCCCGGAATATCAATAGACTACGCGGTCATGGAAAAAGCAAAAAAACGCGCGGTTATAAAGGCGGATTTCGGGTGGTGTGATGTAGGATGCTGGCATATGGTGCATGAGATGTCTAAGAAAGATAAAAACGGTAATGTGTTTTCAGGTGATGTCTTTAGTTTGGATACAAAGCAGACCTTTATTAAGACAGAAAAGAGGTTTGTCGCGGCAGTGGGGCTTTCAAATCTGATTGTTATCGACACTCCTGACGCGTTGCTGATTTCTGATAAGGATCGATCCCAGGATGTCAAAACTGTGGTTAATAAATTAAAAGAGGATAAATCAGAGCTTACAAAATTTCACGCGACTGTCTATCGGCCTTGGGGTAATTATACGGTTTTGGAAGTTGGCCCGGGTTATAAAATCAAAAGAGTGGTGGTAAAGCCGAAGCAGCAGCTTTCCCTACAAAAGCATTTAAAGCGCAGTGAACACTGGGTCGTGGTTTGCGGTAAGGCGCGTATTGTCTGTGGTGAGAAATCTATATTGCTTAAATCCAATGAAAGTATTTTTATTGCCAAAGGCCGAAAACACCGCATAACCAACCCATTTGCTGAGGAAGTCTCGATTATTGAAGTTCAAACCGGCGCATACATAGCAGAAGATGATATTGTGCGGTTTGAGGATATATATGACAGGGCGTAGATGTGTTGACACTCGATAAGGTTTAACGGTAACGAAGCCCGTATCGGTAATGTCCAACGGTCACGGCTAAAAACAATGAATTTTAAGCCGATAGACGTTGCCCTAAGACGAAGCGGGCATCGCAACCTTAACCATAACCTTTTAGAGCTATAACTGTTAACCTGACTTATGCAACTATTGACTATGCTTACACCTGGCACTTTTTAGAGATTTTTGTGATTTTTTTGAGAAAATCACTTAAATTTTTGCTAAAAATATGCCTAGCTCGTAAAAAAGTCAGCAATTAAGAACCTAAAATTCTTCGCGCTTCTTTAGGCGTTAAATTCGAGGATAGAGAAGAAAAAACAACATAAAGCGTAAAAAAACATTTCACGTTTTATTTTTTTGCGGTATAATACAGTGTTATATAGATAACACTGTAAAAAAGGGGGTTACAAATGGGTATGGAAAGTTATGGCATGCTAGAGGGAAGAAGAAAAGCTTTATTGAGGAAGATGTCCAAGGTGGGGCCGTTTATGATGGCGACAGCTACAGATTTAAGAGTCAAATGCGGCAATCCCAAGTGTAAATGCAAGAAAGATCGCCAGGCAAGACATCAAGCTATGCATTTAAGCTGGACGGATGCCGCGGGTAACGGCACACAATATGTTCCTGTGGGCCTCAGGGAGGAGGTATTGGAGTGGATAGAGAATTACTGGATAATAAAAGAATATCTGAAAGAGATGACAAGTTTAAGCCGCAGGATGATCAGGCTTTATGTAAAGAGTCAAAAGAAGACAAAGAAAAGGAGAAAAATTTAGTTGCTGTTTTATCAACTACAATAGGGCATTATTTTCCAGAATTTAATAAGTGGTTAAAAGAAATAAGCGATCCTCGGGAACAAGAAGCCATAGACTTTACCAGAGAGGCCCAGATATGGACAGGGATAATATTATTTTTGACTAAAAGAGGAGCGCGTAAAAAGATCAGCGATGAAATGAGGACAAAGGAATTTTGCGAGAATTTAAAGACATTGAGCGCTCAGGCGAATTTAGAAAGAGTAGCGCATGGGGACGCGGTAAATTATGCTTACATGCGATTTAAGGAAGAAGAATTCGAATTGCTTCTGGTTAAAATGATGCGGCGATTATTAAGGGTGCGCGCGTTGGAGAAGTATCGGTTATTAGGCAAGTATTATACAATTGCCATTGACGCGACAGGAGTATATAGTTTTAATTATAAGCATTGCGAACAGTGTTTAATGCGGGAAGATAAGAAAGGCAATAAGAAATGGTATCATCTTAAACTGCAAGCGAGTTTAGTAACCTGGGATGGATTATGTTTGCCGATGGCGAGTGAGTGGATAGAAAATGAAGCTAAATTCAGCAAGCAGGATTGTGAGATAAAAGCATTTTATAGATTAATAGAAAAGCTGCGCAGATTATACCGGCAATTACCGATGTGTATTCTGCTTGATGGATTATACGCGGGAGAACCGCAATTTAAAGCGTTAGAAGAAAAGCGTATGGAATGGGTCGTAGTATTTAAAGAAGGGGCCATGCAGGAGGTGTTTGACTGGACGATGAAATGGAAGGCTGAGTATGGATTGGAGAATGTATTAGTCAAAAAAGAAAGAAAGGAAATTGGGGTTAGGAATAAGCGTACACATCAAGAGAGATTAATGCGTAATAAACCGGGGCATCAAACCAGGATAGTAGATAGAGAAAGGATTTATACCTGGATGCAGGGTATAAAACATTGGAATAATCAACGCCGGTATAACCTGCTTACGTGCAAGGAAAAGGAAGATGGCCGAATAAACTGCGATTATATCTGGCTTGTAAGTAATGGGTTATTATTATGCCGGGAAACGGTGGAAGAGTTATCCGAGAAAGGAGGCCGATGCCGCTGGAAACAGGAGAATGAAGGATTTAACACGCAAAAAAATGGGGGGTATGGTTTGGAGCACTGTTATTGCCGCGATCCGGCGGCAATGAAAATCTGGAATCGCGTTTTGGAGATTGCGTATTTTATCAGTCAACTCATCACGCGGGGTTCTTTGGTTGCTAAAGAGATCTATGGCAGCGTAATAAATATTGCTCATCGGATGTTTGAGCATTTTAGATATTTTGTTTTTAAAAAGCCGTTGACTCCAAAGAAAATTCAAATTCGATTATGTTGGGATACGTCTTAAAACTAAAATAAAAGGGGCTCCAAACAATACCCCCGTATCATATTAAAGAATAAGCTGATTATTCTTCTGGGCCCCTTTACCCTCTATTTTATGCCCTGCTTTAAATTTTTGCAAAATATTTTTTCACCTTATCCTTTTATGGTTTTTGAAGTGCCGGTTCTTAATCCCTG
>JAKLQT010000003.1 GCA_022013205.1 Candidatus Omnitrophota bacterium
GATATCGGGTTTGTTTTTCAGTTTTATCATCTATTGCCTGAGTTCAGTGCTTTAGAAAATGTTATGCTTCCGGCACTGATTAAGAGGGGCAGTGTTTCTAAAATAAAGGCCAAAGCCCGGGAATTGCTGAAAGCTGTTGGTTTACAGGCAAGAAGTACTCATCATCCTTACGCGCTATCAGGGGGAGAGCAGCAAAGGGTTGCTATTGCCAGAGCCTTGATCAATTCTCCCAAGGTGCTATTTTGTGATGAGCCTACAGGGAATCTTGATTCTCAAACCGGGGGTAATATCTGTAAGCTTTTGAAAGGCCTGAACGAAAATGATGGTTATACTATAATAATAGCTACCCATTCAAAAGAAATCGCGGATATTTCAACGCGTGTGCTTTTGATTAAAGATGGAATAATCAGCGACAAATGTAGGAGGTAATATGTCACTAAAGGTGTTTATTGATGGGAAATTCTTAGAAAAAGAGAAAGCAAAAATATCTGTGTTCGATCACGGGCTTCTTTACGGAGACGGTGTGTTTGAGGGGATTCGCTCTTATAAATCTCTTGTTTTTAAGCTTAAGGAACATATTGACAGGCTTTATGAAAGCGCGCATACGATCATGCTCAATATACCCATGAGCAAAGCGCAGATGATAAAAGCGGTTATAAATACGCTTAAGAAAAATAAATTAAAAGATGCCTATATTCGGCTTATCGTGACAAGAGGCGTGGGCGATCTGGGGCTTGATCCGAGAAAATGTAAGCTTGCTACGGTAATCATTATAACTGATAAAATTGTTTTGTATCCGGAAGAACTCTATAAAAAAGGATTAAAGATCATTACTGTTGCGACATTGCGTAATGTGCCTGAGGCATTGAATCCGCAGATAAAATCATTGAATTACCTTAATAATATCATGGCAAAAATCGAAGCGATAAATTCAGGATCCCAGGAAGCAATAATGATGAATTCTCTGGGATTTGTGGCAGAATGTACAGGGGATAATTTATTCATAATAAAAAATAAACAGTTGTACACTCCTGCACAGGCAATGGGAATCTTGCGCGGTATTACGCGTGATTGTGTGATTGATATTGCTAAAGAAGCTAAAATACCGGCGCATGAGTGTATATTAAACCGCCATGAGATATTTAACGCGGATGAATGTTTCCTTACGGGTACGGCCGCTGAGATTATTCCTGTTGTGAGCGTTGACGGCAGGCAGATCGGCAATGGAAAACCGGGGGAGATCACTCATTTATTGATGCAGGGTTTTAAGAAAATTACCGGCAAAGACGGAGAAAAATATAAGGTTTAGTGTGATAGGAGGTTAAAATGAAGTGTCAGTTATGCGGGAAACCAGCTACTGTGCATCTAACAGAGATCATTAATGATCAGATGACTGAGCTGCATCTTTGCGAACTATGCGCAAAAGAGAAGGGAATTGCCGGATTGGGGCAGCCTTTTGGATTACAGGATCTTTTGACAGGGCTTGTTGATTTTGGCGCCCCTGTTATCAGCGGAAAAACCGCAGTACTTAAGTGCGAAAATTGTAATATGACTTATGAGGATTTTCGCAAAATAGGAAGGCTGGGCTGCAGCCAGTGCTATGAAATCTTTAAAGAAAGCTTGGAGCCTTTGCTCAAAAAAGTGCATGGTTCCCTGCAGCATTTGGGTAAAGGGCCTGAACGCGACGATGCCGGATTTCAGGCAAAAAAGAAATTACAAAATCTTCATCTTAAGCTGCAAAAGGCGATCCAAAATGAGGCGTTTGAGGAAGCGGCAAATATAAGAGATAAGATAAAGAAAATGGAAAAGGAGATCTAGTAATGGAACTTGACGACCTGATTAAACAAACCAGCGGCTGGCTCAAAGGTACTGGCCCGCATTCTGAGATTGTTATTTCCAGCCGTGTGCGTCTGGCAAGAAATATTGAAAAGATGATTTTTTCCAATTGGGCAACTGATCCGCAGCTGGAGGAGGCCCTTACAATAATTGAGCCTGCGGTTAAAGAAATTGAGGAGATAAAAAACGGAGGGCTCCTCTTGAGAATAAAAGATGCTTCTAATATTGATAAGCAGCTGATGGTTGAGAGGCATTTAATAAGCAGAGAGTTGATATCTAAAAAAGAAGGCCGTGCTGTGGCGATAAGTTCGGATGAAACTATTTCAATAATGATCAATGAAGAAGATCATCTGCGCATTCAGGTGCTGCTGCCTGGGTTTGCGCTTGAGGAATGCTGGAAGAATATAGAAAGTATTGACAATAGGCTGGAAAAGAAGCTGAATATCGCTTTTTCGGCAAAGCTCGGGTATCTAACTGCCTGTCCGACGAATACGGGTACTGGAATGCGTGCTTCTGTTATGCTCCATTTGCCGGCGCTTGTTTTGACAAAGCAGATAAACCGCGTTGTTCAGGCGATAATCAAGCTGGGGCTGACGGTCAGAGGATTATTTGGAGAGGGTACTGAGGCGACAGGGAATTTTTTTCAGATATCCAACCAGGTTTCGCTGGGAAGAAGTGAGCATGAAATCATAGATAACATAAAGCGGATACTAAATCAGGTTATGGAGTATGAACAAAACGCGCGGAAGGTTTTAATAACTAAAGATAAGAATAACCTGGAAGACCAGGTATGGCGCGCCTACGGGATATTGAAAAATGCCCATATTATTTCAAGTGCGGAAACTATTGAGCTTCTTTCTGATGTAAGATTGGGCTTTGACCTGGGATTAATTAAAGGATTAGCCCGGGAAATCATTAATGAGCTTTTTATTTTAACTCAACCGGCACATCTACAAAAACTGGAAGCAAAAACGCTCACTGCTCATAAACGTGATGTAAAGCGCGCGCAATTGATTCGAGAGAGGATAAAATAAGCATATTTTGTATACGGAAAAAGGAGAAGGGGGATTTACATGTTTGACAGATTTACAGAAAGGGCACGAAAAGTAATTTTACTGGCAAAAGAAGAATCAAAGCGGTTCAATCACGACTATATCGGCACCGAGCATATTTTGCTGGGATTGATTAAAGAAGGAGAAGGCGTTGCCGCCGCGGTTCTGCAGAACCTGGGGCTTAATCTGGATATGATAAGGCTTGAAACGGAAAAACTGGTTCAGCCGGGGCCAAGCACTATAACCAGCGGAGATATACCGTTTACTCCCAAAGCAAAAAAAGTTATTGAACTGGCTATGGATGAAGCCAGAAGCCTGGGGCATAACTATATCGGCACAGAACATCTTTTACTCGGGCTTATCCGTGAAAATGAAGGAGTGGCTTCACAGGTATTATTGAATCTGGGGCTTGATCTGAATAAAGTACGCAAAGAGATAATGGAATTATTGGGAACTACATCTACAAATTATGATTCTACTCAGCAGCCCGGGGCCGTTGGCTCTAAAGCGAAAACACCGGCCTTAGATGCTTTTGGCAGAGACCTTACTAAATTAGCTAAAGATGGTAAACTTGATCCGGTTATTGGAAGAGCGGTGGAAATCGAGCGTGTCATCCGTATCCTTAGCCGCAGAACGAAAAACAATCCTGTTCTGCTCGGTGAGGCAGGTGTAGGAAAAACAGCGATTGTGGAGGGGCTGGCTCAGAAAATTGTGGTTGGAAATGTTCCGGAGATTTTACGTGATAAAAGAGTGGTTGTGCTTGATCTGGCTTTAATGGTCGCAGGCACAAAATACAGAGGCCAATTTGAAGAACGCATAAAGGCGGTTATGGATGAGCTTAAACGCTCTGAGAACGTTATGATCTTTGTAGATGAACTGCATACGCTTGTCGGAGCCGGCGGCGCGGAGGGAGCGATAGACGCTTCGAATATTCTAAAACCCGCATTGGCCCGCGGTGAGATCCAGTGTATTGGGGCGACAACCATAGATGAATACCGTAAATATATTGAAAAAGACGCTGCCCTTGAGCGGCGTTTCCAGACGATAATTGTTGAGCCGCCATCTATATTGGAAACGATTGAAATATTAAAGGGTTTAAGAGATAGATATGAAGCGCATCACAGGGTTAAGTATTCAGATGAAGCTTTGAGTTCCGCGGCTAAATTATCCGATCGTTATATCAGCGGCAGATTCCTGCCTGATAAAGCTGTGGATATTATTGATGAGGCTGGTGCCAAGGCCCGCCTTCAGGTTATGACAGCACCTCCGGACCTGAAGGACATGGAAAATAAAATCGAAGAATTGAGAAAGGAAAAGGAATCGGCTGTAAAGGCGCAGGATTTTGAGAAGGCAGCTTCTTATCGTGATAAAGAGCGTGAATCCCGCAGTGAACTTGACAAGATAAGGCGTAACTGGAAAGAAAGCCGCATGGAAATGAGTGTTGAGGTTCAAGAAGAGGATATAGCTCAAATAATCTCTCAATGGACAGGAGTCCCTATTGCCCGGTTAGAAGAGAAAGAAAGCGAAAAGCTTTTAAAAATGGAAGATGAACTGCACAAGACTGTTGTCGGACAGGAGGAGTCAATAAAGGCCATTACGCATGCTGTACGCCGTTCCCGCGCCGGGTTGAAAGACCCGAAAAGGCCCATCGGTTCGTTCATATTCCTGGGGCCTACCGGGGTAGGAAAGACGCTTATGGGAAAGGCACTGGCTAATTTTATGTTTGGAGATAGAGATTCGATAATTCAAATCGACATGTCCGAATATATGGAAAAATTTAATGTCTCCCGCCTGCTCGGGGCGCCTCCCGGATATGTCGGATATGAGGAGGGGGGGCAATTGACAGAAAAAGTAAGAAGAAAACCTTATTCTGTTATTCTGCTTGATGAGATTGAAAAAGCGCATCCTGATGTGTTTAATTTACTGCTGCAGGTTTTAGAAGAAGGGCGATTAACAGACAGCCTGGGAAGAAAAGTTGACTTTCGAAATACTGTATTGATAATGACCAGTAATATCGGGGCGGATCTGCTCAGGAAACAGGGGGCAATCGGTTTTAAGTCTCAGGAAGACGAGATGAATTATCAATCAATGAAAGATAAATTGATGGAAGAGGTAAAGAGGGCTTTTAAACCGGAATTCTTAAATCGCGTAGATGATATAATAGTATTTCGGCCTTTGACCAAGGATGATCTTTATAAGATAATAGAGATTGAAATACACGATGTGACCTCACGGCTGAGTGATCAGGAAATAATCATAGAGCTGGACCAAAAAGCAAAAGATCTGCTGATTACAAAAGGATTTGACCAGACTTTCGGCGCAAGGCCTTTAAAACGTACTATCCAGAGATTTTTAGAAAATCCTCTGGCTGAGGAAATACTGGCCGGCCGTGTCGATAAGACAAAGGCGATCAAAATATCTGCCGATCAAAAGAAAGAAGAACTTACTTTTTCTGTTGATCAAAATTAAGGTAAAACGGTTATGAATACTTATACTTTTATTCTTAGAACAAGAATCAGGGCGTTCCTGGAGTATATTGGCGGAGTGAGTGTTTTACTTGTACGCACAATAGGCTGGGTGGTTGTTCCTCCGTTTAAGAAGGGACAGCTTATTGAGCAGATGAAAAAAACAGGCGTGGATAGCGTTCTGATCGTTTTTTTAACCGCGTTTTTTGCGGGCATTGTTTTGGCTTTTCAGAGTGCTTATACAATGAAGCAGATGTCCGCGGAAATTTATATCGCGTCGCTGGTAAGCCTGTCCATGACCAGAGAGCTGGGCCCTGTTTTTACCGCTCTTGTTGTTGCCGCAAGGGTCGGTTCTTCTATTACGGCCGAGGTCGGAACAATGCAGGTAACCGAGCAGGTAGACGCGTTGAAAACTTTAGCGGTCAATCCAATCAAATATCTTGTTGTGCCCAGATTCTTAGCGCTATGTATCATGCTGCCTCTTTTGACAGTATATGCTGATTTTGTCGGTATTTTTGGCGGATTTATCGTAGGAGTTTCCAAACTGCACATATCCAGGAATTTGTATATTAAAAAGACATTTGATGCCCTGGTTTATAAGGATGTTTTTACCGGGCTTATAAAGTCTTTGGTTTTTGCGGCAATTATTTCCATTGTGGCTTCTTATGAAGGGTTACGGACAAAAGGCGGAGCTGAGGGGGTAGGCAAAGCAACAACACTTTCTGTGACTACTTCCTGTATTCTTGTTATTGCTTTTGACTGCTTTTTTACGGCATTGTTTTATTTTATGTTTTAAATATCGGAATTTCATTAATGATAACAATAAAAAATCTGCATAAAGAATTTGAAGGCATGAAGGTCCTTAAAGGGCTTAACCTGGAAATAAAAGAAGGAGAAACACTGGTTATTATCGGCCGCTCCGGATGCGGTAAAAGTGTTCTACTTAAGCATATTATCGGAATTTTAAGGCCTGATCAGGGAGAAATTGTTGTTGATTCTCAGCATGTAGCTAAGTTAAAAGGCAAGGGCCTTGTTAAATTGCGTATGAAATTCGGGATGCTTTTTCAAGGAGCAGCACTTTTTGATTCACTTGATGTGTATGAAAATGTCGGGTTTGCTTTGCGTGAGCATACAGGTAAAACAGAAGAAGAAATCAGGAAAAGGGTTGTTCAGGCGCTGGCAAGCGTTGATTTGGAAAATATTCTAGACAAAAAACCCGCTGAGCTTAGCGGCGGTATGAAAAAAAGAGTAGGGCTGGCCCGGGCAATTTGCAATAATCCGCGGATCATTCTTTATGATGAACCGACAACCGGCCTTGACCCGATCATGGCGGACATGATTAATGAATTGATTATCCGCCTGAGGGAGCGGCTAAAGGTGACCTCTATTGTGGTTACTCATGATATGACCTCTGCCTACAAGGTGGGCACGAGAATAGCTATGCTTTATGACGGAAAGATCATTGCTCAGGGGGCGCCGGATGAAATCAGAAACACTACTGATCCAATTGTCAGACAATTTATAACCGGAGCGGCTCACGGGCCGATAACCGATAAAGGTAATGGATAAAAAAAAGTTCTAATGAACAGCGCGCTTTATTTATAGTTCCTTTTTTCATGGATTTGTTTAAAAGGGGGAGACAAGATGAAAGGTGTTAGTATTGAATTTAAAGTTGGATTTTTTGTTGTATCTGCTATTATAACTTTATCTATTTTAGTTTTTCAGATCGGCGGCATAAATATTTTTAACACCAATATATATAAGATAAACGTTATCTTTGATTTTGTCAACGGTGTATCTAAAGACGCGCCTGTTCATGTTGCCGGGGTTGCCGTAGGCGATGTCAAAGATGTTGAGATTTTTTATAATAACGAGAAAAAAAAGACTCAGGTTCAGCTGCACCTTATAATCAAAAACAGCGTTAAAATTCCGAAAGATTCTGTGGCCTATATAAATACACTGGGTATATTAGGTGAAAAATATGTAGAGATTGTTCCCGGGGAAGAGCGGAAGAATTTTTTGAGAGAAGGAGACTTTATTATCGGAAACAATCCGGTTCAGCTTGAGAAACTTACAGAGTCGCTTGTGGATGTTATCGGTGACCAGACGGTAAGGGATTCCTTAAGAGAGAGTTTTTATAATATGAGAGTAGCTACAGAGAATTTGCGCCAAACTACGGAAATTCTAAATGTTGCCATGCAAAATGTGAAAAACGGCAAGGGCACACTCGGCAAGTTGATGAACAATGATTCAATTTATGATGAAGCAGAAGCAATGATCGTGAACCTGAATGAAAAGCTGGACAAGACAATAACCGAATTAAATCTTTCGCTTAATGATTTGGTTAAGGACATAAAACTGCATCCCTGGAAAATATTCCAGAAACCGCCGCGGGTAAAAAAGAGGGGCAAAGAGGAAAACAGCAGTGAAGGCGAGAACTCTAACCGCGGATATCTTTTTACTAAATAATGAAGACAAAAACCGAGTTTATCTGTCAGGAATGCGGTTACGCGTCCGCAAAATGGATAGGGCGCTGTCCTGAATGCGGCAGCTGGAATTCACTGGTTGAAGAGATTAACCGCAAGAACAATGAAAGCACGCGGGGATTCGCGCTGGATGTCCTGTCAAAACCCGAGCGTTTAGGTGATGTGAGGCTTGAAAACAATCTAAGGATAAAAACCGATATCTCGGAACTGGACCATGTTTTAGGCGGCGGGGTTGTGGAAGGTTCTGTTGTTTTAATCGGCGGGGCGCCTGGTATCGGAAAATCCACTTTGCTTTTGCAGGTTTGCGCGGCGCTGAGAAAAAAAAATAAAAAGATACTTTATATAAGCGCGGAGGAGTCAGCACAGCAGACTAAATTGCGTGCTGAGCGGTTGGATGCCCTTGAGAATGATCTTTATATTGTCTGTGAAACAAACCTGGATATTATTTTTGAGCATATAAAGAAGGTTAAGCCTGATGTAATCATTGCCGATTCAATACAGGTTCTTTACACCCAGGATATTTCAAGCGCGTCGGGCAGTGTTTCTCAGGTGCGGGAATGCGCTTCGCGATTGACCATACTTGCTAAAAAATCCGGTATTGCGGTTTTCCTGGTAGGCCATGTTACAAAAGAAGGCTCGCTTGCCGGCCCCAGAGTGCTTGAGCATCTGGTTGACAGTGTTTTATATTTTGAAGGGGAAACACATACAAATTTCAGGATTTTGAGGGCAGTAAAAAACCGCTTTGGGTCAACCAATGAGATCGGTGTTTTTGAAATGACAGCAGGCGGCCTTAAGGAAGTGGAAAATCCCTCGGTAATGTTTTTGACGCAGCGCCAGGAGAATACTTCAGGATCTGCTGTGGTGGCGACGATGGAGGGATCAAGGCCGCTTTTAGTAGAGATCCAGGCATTGGTTAGCCCGACAAACTTTGGTTTGCCAAGGCGCCGTACAACAGGTATTGATTTTAACAGGGTAGCTCTATTAATCGCTGTTTTGGAAAAACGCGCGCAGTGCCCGCTGCAGACACAGGATGTGTTTGTTAATGTCGCGGGGGGAGTAAAAGTTGTTGAACCCGCGGCTGATCTGGCTGCTGTTGCTGCTATTTTCTCAAGCTTTAGAGAGAAGCCGCTTTTAGGCTCTGATGTGATATTTGGAGAAGTCGGCCTTGGCGGAGAGATAAGGGCAGTAACTCAGGCTGATTTGCGTATTAGAGAAGTAGAAAAACTGGGTTTTAAGCGGGTGATAATGCCCGCGAGTAACTTAAAGACTTTGGGAGGTCGGTCGAAAAAGAGTAATCTGGAGATTATTGGTGTTTCTACTGTAAAAGAGGCAACAGATCTTATATTAGAAATCATAATTTAGGAAGGAAGTGACTGAAAATGACTATCTTTTTTGTTCGCGCGTTTTTCGCTCTTATAAGTATGTTAGTAGGATACCAGCTTGGGGCTTTACTTGGAACGCCTGAGTCTAATACAGCTTTTATTGGATTAGGCATCGGTTTTTTTGTAAGTATTGGGATAATTTTTATTGAAGGAGGATTAAGGCGTATTTCTGTGCGGGGCCTCTCAAGTGCAGTTTTTGGTTTGATTTTCGGGCTTTTAGCAGCAAAGTTATTGACCGACGCGGTGATGCTTCTTCCTGTTGATGAAGCTACAGCAAGGACTACCCGGGTTATCTTTAGTTTGATATTGTGTTATCTGGGGATGATCGTTGCAATTCGGGGCAGGGATGAATTTAATTTGATAATACCTTATGTAAAATTCACCCGTCATGATCAGGTGCAGCAGAATATTCTCCTGGATACCAGTGTAATTATTGACGGAAGGATTATTGACCTTTGCCAGACTAAATTTGTCGAAGGACGATTGATAATTCCCCGTTTTGTTTTAAAGGAACTGCAGCAGATTGCTGATTCATCTGACGCATTAAAAAGAAATCGCGGGCGGCGGGGGCTGGATATTCTGAACAAGATCCAGAAGCTTGATAGGGTTATAGTTAAAATACATGATGAAGATTTTCCGGAAATAACTGAGGTCGATGCCAAGCTGGTAAAAATGGCAAAGGTGCTTGATGGAAAAATCTTTACCAATGATTATAATTTAAATAAAGTAGCTGAGCTTGAGGGGGTTATAGTTTTAAATATAAATGAACTATCCAATGCTTTAAAACCGGTTGTTCTGCCTGGTGAGGTAATGGAGGTAAAGGTCGTAAAGGAAGGAAAGGAATTTAATCAGGGCATAGCCTATCTTGATGACGGAACGATGGTGGTTGTTGAAGAGGCCAGGAAGCTTATCGGGCAGACTCTTCCTATAACCGTTACCAGTGTTCTGCAGACTTCCGCAGGCCGAATGATATTCGGCAAAAATGAAGGTAATATTAACACCGGACAAACAGGTAAAAAGAACGGTTAATTTTAAATAGAGAAATTGAACCTTAAGATGAAAAAACTGAGCGCTATAGTTCCTGCTGCGGGAAGCGGAGTGAGGCTGCAATCCAAAATAGCAAAACCGTATATTCGCTTAAATAATAAGCCGCTTTTATGGTATTGTTTAAATGCTTTGGAAAGATCCCGAAAAGTTAATGATATTATTGTCATCAGCGAAAAAGCTAATATTAAGCGCACCGCTAATTTAATTAAAAGGTTTAAATTTAAGAAAGTAAAGGCAGTTGTCGCGGGCGGTGCATCGCGCGGTGAATCTGTATATAATGGCCTGATGGCGCTGGATAAAGATACTGATTATGTCCTTATACATGACGGGGCACGGCCCTTTCTTGAGGACAAGCTTATTGACAGATGTTTAACGGAAGTAACAAAACATAAAGCAGTAATCTGCGCTGTTCCATGTTCTTCAACTATAAAGCAGGCGGATAAAAATCTGAGCGTTGTTTCTACCCTAGACCGTAATAGTTTGTGGCAAGCGCAAACTCCGCAAGTTTTTGCTTATAAGCTGCTTTGTCGTGCTTACGCTAATTTTAAAAATGAAAAAACCGGGGCTTTTGATGATGCGAGCCTTGTTGAGAGATTAGGGCGAAAGGTTAAGATTGTCCCAGGGGCTAATATCAATATTAAAATTACGACGCAGGAAGACTTAATGTTAGCAAGGGCAATACTTAAACTCCCTAACTCCTAAATAGAATTATAGAAGGGAAGATAGAGGTAGTAATAGCAAGTATTTAGAGAAAAAAGTAGAATCACTTAAAAGGTGAAAAAGCTGTTTAAGAGTTAAATCGAGGTAAACAGCCAGGTGAAATTGTATTTACTCATTCTCGACAGCCATCCATGGCTGTCTGCGAGGTAATCAGTCGATTTTTACACATCCTTGTAAATCAACTGATTAAAATCCGCAAATACAATTCCCCCTATCTGTTTAATAAGCAAAGGAAAAGTGTTTTCTATCTAGGAGTTGGGGTTAAACTGCAGGGATTAGTGTTTAGGGGGTAGGGTATTGGCTGCAAGCCGCGAGCTGCAGACTGTAAGTTAAAGACAAGTCAGATTACATAAAATGCTTTTATATATCTGTTCTCTGTTCACGGTTGTCTGTTTTTTAAAGAAAGGAAGCTGAATATGCGGATAGGTTATGGGTATGATATTCATCAGTTGATAAAAGGAGAACAGCTTTATCTTGGCGGAGTAAAAATCAAATGCGAATACGCCTTATTGGGCCATTCCGACGCGGATGTTCTGTTGCATGCTATTTGTGATGCCTTGCTTGGGGCAGCCGGCTGCGGGGATATTGGAGATCATTTCCCTGACACTGATCCGCAGTATAAAAATATCGACAGTAAAGTTCTATTGGCTAAAACAGATAATATGATAAGAAAAAAGGGGTATAGGATAAAAAATATAGATTGTATTATATTTTCCCAAAGCATTAAAATGTTCCCATATAAAGCACGGATAAAAGAAATGGTAAGCAAGGTTCTGGGTATTGAGCAGGAAATTGTAAACATAAAGGCGAAGACCAACGAGGAGCTTGATTCGATCGGGCAGAATAAGGCGATCGCGGCAGCAGCAGTAGTTTTGCTGGAAATCCCCAGGATTTAGTTTAACTTTTTGAGCAACGCATAAAATTATCATATCTTATTGTAAAATAGTTGGTTGTAAGCTTGTACGTTATAAAAGAAGTCAAAAAAACAACATACTACTGTTAAAAAAGGTGGTGCGTAATTATGGGTATGCTAATTATTTTCCTTGCGTTTTTTGTTGGTTTCATCATAGGTATCGCGCTTATTTTCAAAGACGAAATAAAATCTACCAGGGATCGGGATCCGGCGGCGACAAATACATTAGAGATTCTTTTTACTTACGCGGGATTGCACGCGCTCATTCTGCACCGTATAGCGCACGCCATACACGGGCTTAATATCCCTTTTATCCCCCGGTGGATTTCGCAATTTAACCGCTGGCTGACAGGTATTGAGATCCATCCCGCGGCAATTATTGGTGAAGGATTGTTTATTGACCATGGTATGGGGGTAGTCATAGGGGAGACAACAATTATCGAGGAC
>JAKLQT010000092.1 GCA_022013205.1 Candidatus Omnitrophota bacterium
AAGTGTAGGGGCAATTCATGAATTGCCCGTTTCAAATCCATATTATTTTAAAATTATTTATTTCGGACGATTCGTGAATCGTCCCTACAGGTAATTTATAATTTTTGTCCCACATTCACGGTCATTTGTGACCATGAATGCAAATTTCTTCCATAATTTTGTCGATATTGTAGGTAAAATCCCATTCCGGATAATGTGCCTTAAATTTCGATACATCGGAAATATACCAGATATGGTCGCCGATGCGGTTTGTCTCATTATACTCATAAACCGCTTTCTTATTAAGCAACTTTTCCAGCTTTGTTATCGCCTCCAGCACGGAGATATTCGAATGTCTGGCTCCGCCGGCATTATAAACCTCGCCGCGGCGCGGTTTCTGATGAAAATACCAAAACATGTTCACCAGATCAAAACTATGCATATTATCCCTTACCTGCTTGCCTTTATAACCGAAAACCGTGTATTTCTTCCCCGTAACAATACATTTAACCAGATACGCGAGAAAACCGTGCAATTGCGTAGCGCTGTGCCCTGGTCCGCTCAGGCATCCGGCGCGGAAAACCCCGGTATTTAGGCCGAAATATTTTCCGTATTCCTGCACCATAATATCCGCGGCCAGTTTTGAAGCACCAAACAGACTATGCAGGCAATCGTCAATGCTCATTGCCTCATCGATGCCGTTAAAACAGGGGTTTTCCCGCGGCAACTCATAGCGCGTTTCAAGCTCCAGAAAAGGCAGATGATTCGGCCGGTCACCATAGACCTTATTTGTAGAAGTAAAGATAAACGTTGCCTCGGGACAAAAGGCGCGGAAATTCTCCAGCAGCACCAGCGTACCGTTGGCGTTAACCGTAAAATCCGTGAACGGCTCTTTAGCTGCCCAATCATGGCTCGGCTGTGCCGCGGTGTGAATGATCAGCTCGAAAGAATGTTCCCTGAATATTGCGGCGATCGCATCATTATCCCTGATGTCCGCGTTATAATGAATATACTTATCTTTCAAAAGTACTTCAAGATTTTTCCGGTTCCATTCCGTGGACGCCTCCGGCCCGAAAAAATATCCGCGCATGTCATTATCAATGCCCACCGCCTGGTAGCCACGCTCCACAAAAAATTTTACCGCTTCAGAACCAATCAATCCCCCTGAACCGGTAACCAAAATAGTTTTCATCCAAATCCTCTGCGAATGAACCTTATTTGCGCCGTCTGAATGAATCTCCACGGGCTAATATGATATTAAATCACTTGAAGCAAAGCGTTCCTTTTTGAGGCCTTCGGAAAAGAAATTTTTACTCCTCTTCCTAAGGTAGTCGCAAGACGCAGCAATGTATCCACCTTTTTGATTATAGTAAATAAAAAAAACGCAACGCATTTTTTCTTTTTACGTCACGCTTTCAATAAATCAATTAATCAAACACCATCCCCTTCTCAGAAGTAGCTATCCAACCAGCTTGAGGTCAAACTCGCTATTATTCTCATATTATCTAATTATGCGTCACTTTCCCAATCTTAAGATTATATTTCTTTATGACTTCCTGCGCTTCTCGATGTATCTTCGCTAAACGCTCCTTTGAACTTAAATTCTTCTCTTCTTCATAAAGCCTTTCCTGTATCTCATGTATTTCTCTCATTGGTCTTGGTTCTTTATACATCTTCTATCACCTCCAATGGCGTGCAGATATCTATATTTCGATACCCCATTAGATTATTTACTCCATTTACTTCTATGCGCGTTTTATGTTTTACTAAATGTTTAAAATTCCAACTTACCAATATATCTATTTCGTTTACTGTCGCTAAAGCTATATGCAAAGCATCGTCTTCGTATCTAGCCGGAATAATTTGTTCACTAATATATTTCTGAGCTAAAATATCAACTTCATTATTGCCTTCTAATATCTCACTTAATGTTATTTTTTCAACATAGTTAATAAGCCTTTTTTGCTTTTCTGAATCTTTTGTATTGTTTATTTCTCGGATAACCACTTCCGATATAAATCCCTCATATTTACCTTGATTAATCTCTTTGCATAACTGTCTCGTGCCTTCTTTATCTTTTTCGTTGATATCATCTGCCAATGCAAAGTTTATTATTGACGTATCTAAATACAACCTAAGTTTTCTCATCCCATCACCTCTAATATAATTATACCCCCTATTCAACTTCTTTCAAAGTTCTTTCTTTTTTTTTGATTATGGTAAATAAAAAAAACGCAACGCATTTTTTCTTTTTACGTCACGCTTTCAATAAATCAATTAATCAAACACCATCCCCTTCTCTTTCTTAGCTAAAGAGTCCTTCATCATTTGCGTTCAAGCGTAATAAATCCTGCTTTTGTTAAAACTTCCATGCGTACTAACAGCTTTGCCTTGCTGGTGTTAAACCACATATTAACAGATGCTATCTTTTTCGGCTTCCCTTTTAAGCTGAAATATTCTCCCTTAACCTCCCAGCAGTCTATTTTTTTACCAAAAGATTTTATTTGTGTTTGCCCTACAACTTCTGCCTGCAGCTTATAATTTGTCTTCCCCGGATTGATAAACACATCAAAATTGCGTACATGATTAAAATCAAAGGTCGTGATATAAAACACCGCGGAAAGCGGGTCCTGTGTATACTTATTAAATGACACCTTCCTGTCTTTACTCATCATAACCATCTGTTCTCGGTCAAAGATAACATCTTTTACTTTTATATCCTTACCTGTCCTGATACTCTGATGATACGACAGAGGAACAGTAGAATCCTTATCAATTAATGATTTTATCTGTATAGAAACATCCATAAGCATGGCAAGAATTCCTTTAGCTTTTGCATCCGCCTCAACCAATACATTCCTTTCACTCTGCGCACTTTTTACTTTTACATAAAGATCTAAAACAGGGACAAGATCAAGATATTTAATTGAATAAGAAAATTTATCTCCGACACTAAATCCAAATTTATTATCCTCTAGATTTCGAACATCAGCCGATCGTCCTTTTTTACTATTATTATTTTCCATGATGTTTTTCGGATCAACCGCTTTCGCGGTTATTTCATAAATTTTTTTATTTCCAAAATCCGCTGCCAACACATATCCCCTGTTTGATTTAAGATCAGGAATTTGCCCTAAAATCATTCCCCCTTCATAATTACTATATTTATCTTCATGCAGAACCAGGTACTTAACTCCCAGAAATTTTAAAATTCCAGGGGTCTTGTCGGCATTAAGATCTACAATTTTTTTTCTTATACTTTCTGACTCCGCGCCCAAGATTACTCCATTTACCAATCTTTTGCCATGATAGCGCTGGCAAAATAAATACGGCCTCTCATCCGCATCTATAGGATATTCAGCCACGATATAATCACCTCTTTGAGCGGATAACCAGGCGTATACAGGAGGGACACTGCTGGCATCAATCGTTCTTGTAGGAGGATAAGGCAAAAACTCAAAAACTATCAATATCCCCAATAATATAGCCATGCACAGTTTCCTCCTGCGTGAAAACCCCTTTAAAAAAAAGCTTATTGCAAAGCCAGAAAGCACGCACACAGATATCAAAACAAAGATACCCAGCCTGGCATAATTACGAAACATCGGAAAAATATGATAAAGAAAAAAAGACGGGAATGGCAGAAATATTTTTCCAAGCTTAAGATAAGGAGGAAAAGAAAAAATCATAAAAGCAAAGAATGCAAACAAAAAGAACTTGTTTACAAAAACGCTGTTGTCGCTATACTCCTTCAAAGCTAAACTTGGGCTGCGCCATTTTCTTATCCAAAAAAATGAAAGCAGCAACCCCGTCCATCCCAGATAGAGCGTCTGTGCGGGCGGATTATATCCGTATAGAAAAGTATCGATAAAAGGCCTTGTGATCCACCCCAAAAACGGATGAAAATAAGCAGGAAGAAAATAGTTAAGAATCCTGGCTGAATCAGCAAAAAGCTGCCCAAAGGGCCGTACGAAATCAGTTTGAATAAGAGTATTTCCCGAGCTCTTAAAAATTATAAATTTCAGTATATGAAATAATGCCGGAAGGAGTAGAACCATCCCGGTAAAAAATCCGGCTATAATATATTTGCCGTGTTTAGCTATTCGAAGCAAAAGCGTAGCACGAAAATAAAAACAATAAAATAAAAAAAGAACGCCAGAAAATATCCCGGCAAAATAAAGGTAATAATAATCAAAAAATCCTATTAAAGCGAACAAAATTCCGCATAAAACAGCGCTTATATACGAAGGTTTTTTTATGAATTTAAATAAACCCAATATATAAAACACAAGCCACTGCATATTGGAAAGGCCGAGATGCTCAAAGGCATGAGAAAAATGGTAGGGAGAAAATGTAAAGATCAAACCGCTAAGCGCTGAAGCATACGCGTTTTTCGTAAAAAAGAAAACCAGATAATACATTGCCAGTCCGGAAAGTATAAATCCCCATAGAATTTGTATATTATAAGCGCTCACTTCCCCTATCGCGCAAGTCAAATGCTTATTCATAAAATTCCAAAGGGGATAATAAGGGTATTTAGAATAATCAGCGCCATATGGAGCCGAGACAAGCGGAACATTTAACTCAGAGATTTCTTGTTTATGAGCGATTTGCAGCCACCAGAAATGCCAAACAGTAACCAGTGCGTCTTTAGGATCTCCGAAAACCTTTCCTGAAAAATTACCGATTACCGGGCTTATAGCCAGCACTCCTACTATAACAAAGATAATAATCACTAGAACATTTCTATACATACTTTTACTTCGCGTCTGGTTATGTAGTTTTGAGTCCAAGCGATGAAGCCTATTTAATCCCGGCAAGCAGGCATATTTCTTCTGCTCTTTTTTCCCATCCCCATTTTTCATGTATTAGCTCAATAGCTTGATCTTTTAATTCGCTATAAATTTCCATGTTTGTAATGAGTTTTATAATATTCTCAGCAAATTCATGTTTATCAAAACACCTGGTTTTAAGCATGCCCTTCGGATAATATGTCTTTAATGCTTCAAGATCAAAACTGACACCAGGCAGGCCCCAGGCCATAGCCTCAGCAGCAGCCATTCCCCCGCTGTCATATACCGCCGGATGTACAATGATTTTACTTTGTTTAAAAATCACGTATTTCTCCTGGCCGTCTTTAAATCCTAGAAGATCTATATTTTTCTCCAGATTAAGCTCTGCGATTTTTTTTTGCGCTTCTTTTTCTAAATCACCTATGCCGATCATTGCTAATCTGGCCTCACTTATTTCACTTGAGACAATTTTCCATATATCTATAAGTTCCAATATGCCTTTTTGAGAATGAAATCTGCCGACAAAGCAGGCATCATAGATTCTATTTTCGAAACTGATTATTTTACCTGAATTTAAATAATCAAGAGACGGCTTTATATCAACCCCTCCCCTTATAACTACAACCTTTTCCGAAGGCCTTCTTTTTGTCACAAACTTTTTAACATCCGGTTCACTGGTAACAAATACTATGTCCGCGAAATTTTTCACTAATAAATATATCGGCAGCTGCATTATCCAGTAACCGAATCCGATAAGAAATCGCCACCCTTTGTACGGGGTTTCCTTGCTCCAGAATTTTGGAGCAAAAAGAAAAAAACCGGCGATCCATTTAATATTCTTATTCTTGAGTTTTAGTATTATTGCCGGTATGGAATCCTGCCAGAAATCTGAGGCAGAATAGACAATTTCTCCATCTTTGACCTTCAACTTCAAAGCATTTACGACTCCGCTTAAGATCCGGTAAAAATATCCTATTACAAAAGGGAGTTTTTCAATAACCTTAGCCGGCCATAGATGAAATTTAACCCCCTTTAACTTATAAACATCACGGCACATCTTTAGCCCCTCTTCCCAGAGGTAGATGTTTATAGTCAATCCGCTTCTTGCCCAGCACCTGGCAAGTTCGATATAAATCCTGTCTCCGCCGCTTAAGGCAGCTGATTTTTTGTCGAGTGAAGCCGCGTTAGCTATTATATGAATCTCAGGTTTCTTGTTTGAGTTGGTATCGGCCATTATAAATTTAGTTATTTTTCCGCTTCAATATAAAGACTCATTTCCGGAAACACATCAAGTTTATCTATATCCGGAACATTCCCTTTTCCGAACGCCTCTTTTTTGATATTTTTGAACCCGGCTTTTTCCAGTAAATACCGCATGGACTCAAAATCATACATCCAGCAATGCGGCCGGATAAAACGTATCATGAACTTCTTAAACCCCAAAAACTTTACCCTGTAAAAATTCGGATAAAAAGTATCCATCAAAACATCAGCTAAAAGAAAATCCTTGCCGGTTTTCTTCTCTTGTTCATCGCCGGTTAACTCGTCTATTTTTTTATAATATTCAATATCACCCTGGACATATTTTATAGCTAAAAGTTTTAAATCAGGAACAACCACCCGGATAGACGCGCCTTTTTTCATAATTCTAAAACATTCTTGTATAATACGTTCTGCTTCATACTTTTTAAAATGCTCCAATACATGTGAAATATAAACAAAATCCGCGTCCAGGTCATTAAAAGGCAATTTTTTTTTGAGATCATGCAGCATCAGATTTTCAGGCCATTTCCGGTCATATCGCTTTGGCAAAAATCCCAGCTTTAGAAACATTTTTTCAAGCAGAGGATTCTTATGTAATACCGCCAGGATTCCCCAGTCTACATTTATCCAATCCTCTTTTCCTACAGGGCCGCACCCTAAATTAATTTTTTTCAGCATAATCACATCCTGATTAATTTTCTTAGTTTTACAAATAACCAGTAATCAACCGGCAAGGCAAAAAATTTAAACTGCAGCCTTATCCTTGCCATTAGATATCCCGCGTTAAACGCCATTTTAAAAATTATTCTAAAGAATTTATTATTTATGCCCTGAGCCAGCCAGTCTCTGGCGTCAAGATCCATCATCCCGAATATATACTGCTCAAGCATTGTTATCAGGCGAAACTGTTTATCGCTTATCCATTTTTGCCGGCAAGCCCCTTTCTTGAATATATCCTCAGGGCTATATGTAAGTTCACTCCAGCCTCTTAAGGTCCGCGGTTCTTGAAACCCATGCTTTTTCGCCATATCATACATGCTGCTGCCCGGCAATGGAGTATACGCGTAAACCATGAACCTGTTCTTCTTGCTTATTTTCATCAGCTTATCCGTCTGAGTAAGCATACTGTCAACCTCCTGCTTAACCCTGCCCGCGTTAAACTTAAGCTCACCTGACCAGGGAATTCCCGACATATAAGAAAACAGCACCTTAATATCATACTTATCACATAAAGCCGTAAATTTATAAATATCCTCCATGCTCGCGTCTTTATTTATAAGGTCTAACACCTTCTGCTCGCCTGATTCTGAGCCGGTTAAGATCATCTTAAGCCCGGCATCTTTCATTAATTGCCACACATCTTCTTCATACTTTACCAATGTTGGGATACGGCCATTGGCATTGCCCCATTTTATCTTGATATTTTTCTTTATCAGTCCATCGCATATATCCATAACTCTTTTTTTATTTACAAAAAAGTTGCTGTCATATACAGCAATCGAATCAATTTTATACTTTTTGTATAAATACTCCCATTCATCAACTACCCTTGCGGCCGCCAGGCTCACCCATCTTCTTTGATTCACAACAGGTTCAATGCAAAAAGAGCAACGGCAAGGACAACCATAACTGCTGATATATTGAATCGTCCTGTTTCCATACTCGGTTTTATTAAGGCACTTTTCCACGTCAACAATATCATAGGGGACACGCGGAAAATTATTCATATCTTCTATACTGAATTGTTTATTTAATATAATCCCGGAGTCCGATTTATACGATACCCCGGGAATATTTTTCAGATCATTGAAAAGTCCCGCGCGCAGGCATTCTACTATTTCATAAAATTTACGCTCTCCCTGGCCGCAAACAACAATATCCACAAGAGGATCTTTAATTGTAGACTCAGGTAAAATAGAAGGATGCCATCCTCCCCAGACTATTGGCAGGTGAGGATAGTTATCTTTTACAAGTTTTGCTATTTCAAGCCCTTCGGCAATTTGTGTTCCGGTCATGGCTGTTATGCCAAGACAAATGCTCCCCTGGCAGTCTTTAATTGCCTGCTTCATATAATCATTATATAAAGAGGGCGCTATTATTTTCACCTGCATCCCATCTTTATGCAAAAAAGAGGCTACGGCTAATAATGCCAACGGTGCCAGATCAATTTTCTTGCCAAAAGCACTCGCGCTGCCTTGGAACAAAACTATCTTTTCTTTCATCTATTTTTCTCTCTTGCCTTACACTTTCAAATATTTCTTATACCATTTAATTGTGCGCTTAAGCCCTGATTCAAGATCATATCTTGGTTTCCATTTTAAGACTTCAGCTGCCTTTTTTGAACTCAAATACTGCTTATCTATTTCATTTTTAGCGACACCCAAAACTTTCATCTTAGCTTTTGGTTTTGCGCACAATTTAGCAATTTTTTTAAACAAATCTACTGCATTTAACACCTCGCCGGTACTAAAATTAAATGCCTGCGCTCTGACATTTTTTTTATCTACTGCTTCAGCCAATGTCAAGTATCCGTCCACCGCGTCTTCAACATACATATATTCTCTTTCCGGAGTCCCGTCGCTCCTGATCAAAAATTCCTTTCCCTGTAAGATTGAGCAAATCGCGTCCGGAATGATTCGGCTTGAGTTTAGATCTCCTCCTCCATAGGTATTCGCGTTCCTGGTTACAGCGATCGGCAGATCATAGGAAACAGCATAACTTCTTGCCAGGATATCAGCACACGCTTTAGACGCGTCATAGGGATAAAGCCCCAGCAACGGGCTGTCTTCGGTATACGGAAGATCCTTCTGCTCTCCATAAGCCTTATCTGTTGACGCGGTGATAATTCTTTTGATTGTCTTTGTATTTCGGCAAGCTTCCAGGATATTCCAGGTGCCTTTAATATTCGATTCAAAAGTTGAGATCGGGCTCCGGTTAGCAATCTGCACCAGGGCCTGCGCCGCTAAGTGGAAACAGGAATCAATCGAGTATTCATTTAGCAGTCTTGCCATTAAATTATAATCTATTATATCTCCTTGCGCCTGAGTAACTTTTTTCTCCAGATTAAGCAGTTTATAGGTAGCCGGCTGCTTAACATCTCTTATTAAAACAATTACATTAGCTTTTTCTTCAACTAATCGTTTTACAAGCCAGGCTCCTATAAACCCGTCCGCTCCGGTTACAAATACATTTCTGTTTTTCCAACTCATTTTTTCCTCTCCCATAAGTTCCAAAATGCCTGTTTTTGCTTCCACATCCTGTTTAATTCCATGTAGTCTTTTAAGGTATTCATCGCTTTCCACGAACCATTATGCTTATACGCGCATATTTTTTCCAGTTTTGCGAATTTATTAAAAATATCTTTCTCCAGTTCACCTTCATCCAGATAGTCAAATACCTTTTTGTTCATCACCATGAATCCGCCGTTGATCCATTCATTAAGCACCGGTTTTTCGCTGAATTCAGTTACAAAATGCTTGTTATCTGTTTTAACTATGCCAAAATCTGAACTCATTCTGACTGTTGTAATAGTAACATAGGGTTTAAGTTGTAAATGAAAACTTAAAAGTTTATTGATATTTATATCCGCGACATCATCTCCGTAAGCAAGAAAGAAATTATCTGTTTTAATCAAATGTTCTACTTGCAAAATTCTCCGCGACTTTAAACTATCGACCCCTGTATTTATACACCTGATATCCCATCCTTCTTTGTTTTCTTTCCTGAAATAGTCTCTTATATGCTTGCCCCTATACCCCAGGCACAGGATAAACCGCTTGACCCCCTGACAGGCAAATATTTTCATAACATGCCAAAGTATAGGTTTTGAGCCGATTTCGATCAGAGGTTTAGGCACTTTAGCTGTAAGTTCTCCGATTCTAAGCCCTTTGCCCCCGCATAGAATAACAGCTGTTAAATCTTTCAGATTTTTCATATTATTCTCTTATCCATGATAATGCTTCTTTATACTTTCAATATTGGCAATGCTGAAGTTCTTTTGGGCATATTCGCGGCAATTGACCGTTAGTTTAGCAAGTTCATCCCTATTGTCATAAAAATATTCTATTTCCTTTTTAATATTTTTCGCGTCAGGCACTACAACGCGTCCGACTGATTTATCAAGGATATCAGGGATTGCTCCCCTTTTTGCTCCAATCACAGGAGTACCGCAGGATAAAGCCTCGATAATCACCTTGCCGAATGCCTCATCATATTGCGATGGGATAACAAATATATCCGCGGCCTGGAAATAAGGTATCAACTCCCGGCCTCTTATACCTTTTACAAGCATTACATTTTTGTTCTCCCGCGCATTTTTTTCAATAGATTCAAGTAAAGGGCCTTCATCTCCAATAAAAACAAACTTTATCGGCTTTTGTATTGTTCTTGCTATATCAAGTATTATATCCGCTCCTTTTAATTTTATAAACCTTCCCGCAAACAATACGATAAACTCGCCCTTTAAAGATAATCTTTCCTTTATTTGTTCCTTGTCCTTCGGGATATATTTATTTTGATCAACCCAGAGATAATAAGTATCCATTTTATTCTCCGGCAATCCAATGTCAATAAGCTCAGCCTTTGAAAAATTTGCCAGAGGCAGGATTTTATCAAACCCTTTAAGTGTCCATTTGACAACCTTAGCAAATAAAGACTTTTTCTTAAAATTATAGACCGCGCAAGTACTTATTATAGATCTTTTCCTGAAAATCCCGGCTATAAATTTTGCAACAAACGCGGCATTTAATCCCTGCGCGTGGATAACATCAATATCCTTTCCTTTTTTCAGCATAAACAAAAAGGTACAGATAAAAAAATAGGGAGTTAAATATAAAAATTCAAGCAATGGATACGGCTCTAATTTATGAAATAAGTTATACCCGAACCAGGAGAACCTGTAAATCTCCAGATTTTCTTTTTTTTCTATTTTTTGCGCCTTTATCCGAGCCGTCAACGGCTGATAAGTTACCACATACACCTTATAATCATTTACACGCAAATTTTCACATAAATCATCCAAATAACTCTCCACCCCTCCTATATTCGGCCTGAAGAAGGGAGTTAATATTAAAACCCTATTGCCGCCGTTCATTTTTATATTTATACTCCTGATTTTAGCTCAGGTTATACATTTTTTATTCCTGGCTTTTTGCGAAAGAAATACTGCGCCGACTAATCCCCGCAGAAAATACATACCCAGCGTAAGCACCGGATGCATCATTAATTTTTTCCATTTACCATTTTCAAAAAAAACGCCGAAAAAACGGTAAGCCAATCCCAACTGTTTCTTTATAATCCTGTCATTCCTGCCCCATTTATGGATATAGCTTATAAATGCTGCGCTATAGTAACTTTTCTTAGCTAAATAAGGGAAAAGCCTGAACTGCCCTTCATTGTGTGATAAAGACGCGCGTATAATATCTGTTTTTCCGAGTTCTTTGGCTCTTCTGTCAAAATCCCAATCCTCAGGGCCTGTAAGGCTCTCATCAAATCCATTAAGCTTATTAAAAACATCCCTGGCTACAAAACGCACGCAATCAATATCAGTCGCGTCATAAAAACTTCTTTCGAAATTCCTTACTTTGTTCCAAAAACCTGGCTTCGGTAAGTGATTACACAGATTACAAACCTGATTACACTGATTAAAAGACTGATCAGAAGGTAAATTCACTATTCGTTCAGGGATATATAACGCGATAAGGTTTTCCTTTTCACATTTTTCCACACATTCGCCAATAACATTTTCCGCTAAAATCATGTCCGCGTCCAGGTATAAAATATATTTACCATTTGACCTGCTTACGCCAAAATTTCTCTGTGCGGAGCGTTCCGGGCCAAAATCATAGACATTTTCCGTGAATTCCTTTGCTATCACTTTTGTATTATCAGTTGAGTCATTATCAACAACAATATTTTCTATCCGGCTCTGATCAAAATCCTGATTCATAATAGACTGAAGACAATTTCTTATATGTTTCTCCTCATTCTTTGTCGTTATAATAACTGAGACTTCTATCATTTGGACTTTTTCTTCCCTCTCTTCTTTTTACCCATAAATATATACCCAATGAGGCTAAAACCCCAGGGGAATCACATTCTTGTAAGAAAACCGCCTTCGGCAATGACTTTTATCGCCGGTTACAGGCGATTTTCGCAGCCCCAGCCGTTTTGATTCGCGAAGCAAATCAAGCGGAGATAGGAAAGTATTTTTATACTTTCCTATACAGTGAAAAAATGGGCTGTGAATTTACCACTATTATTATAGTTTTATAAAATTGAAGCGCTTATCGTTAAGCGCCTTATCCTTTACTATTCCGGTATGATATATTACATTCAGAGAAAAATCATCGTAACTAGTTAAAAACTTTTTGTACTTTGCCGCTGAAAAATTATTAATATTGAACTTGACTTCACAAGCAATTTTATCATCTAAAATAAAATCTACTTCATTAGCGCTTTGTGTCCTCCAAAATCTTATACCATCAGGAGAAAGCAGTTCCACAAATTGCTTGAATATAAAATTTTCGTATAGCGGGCCCGGATTTTCACGCGCTTGCAGTGGGGTAAAATCTTTAAGAAAAAAATTCCTCAATCCCAAATCCATAAAATATACCTTAGGCATTTTAGTTAATTCTTTTCTTAAATTCCTACAAAACGGCCTGATAAGAACAATATGAAATGATTTTCTCATTACGTATAAATAATTATTTAAGGAAGTCTGAGATAAATTAAGTGTATTAGAAAGTTCATTAACATTAAGTAAATTTCCTGCTTGAGAACTTAATAACTTAAAAAGTTCATAAAATTTATCCGCACGCTTAATATTCGCTTCTAAGACATCTTTTTTTATGTAGGATAAAGCTATCTCTTCTATTATCTCTTTTTTTCTGGAAACATCTTTTTCCAATACAACTCTGGGATATCCTCCGAAAATAAGAAGACTGTTGATACAGGATATAACCTTTTCTTTTTCTTTAAGTGGTAACTCCTCCAGAAATATATAGTTAGACTTAATTTTAAGCGCTGCTTTTTGGGCTAAATCATCATATCCTTTAAAAATAAGTGTTTCCGCCAAATTAAGAGTATTTACAGAAAATATAATTTTTCTTCCCGCGAGTGAATCTTTAAATTTTTCATCAATATAAAATGCTGACGATCCCGAAACAATAAGCTTAATTTTATCCTTAAACTCATCATAAATATATTTCAAAAAATTAGTGGGATTTTTAAGATATTGAATTTCATCAACAAAAATATA
>JAKLQT010000015.1 GCA_022013205.1 Candidatus Omnitrophota bacterium
ATGTCAAACAGTAGTAAATTCCCTCGCAGACGGACAGGATGTCCGTCGAGAATGAGCCAAAATAGATTTTTCCAACTGCGTTTCGCATTACGTTAACAGTCTTAAATTAGTAAAAATTTCCCCCGTAACTCACCGGTTACTAAAAATGAAGCTCATCCGGGCTAAAGCCCGGGGTTTTCAAAGCATGCGAGATAACGTATTATTATCATTCAAGGCCCAGCGGATTTGTGAGGTTTCTTTGCAAAGAACCGTCATATGTCTTCACCTCACCCTCGAATTTACGCCTTGGGATCTTGCGTTTGAATTTTTTATCCAGGAATATCGCCCCAAGAAAAATGATAATTAAGATTATTATAAAAATCACCATTTCTTTTTTTTCTTTTCTTCTGTATTCTTGCTTTTTTATCTTACTATCCATTATCAACCGCCAGGACAAATTTTTAACTCGGATTTTGCAGCAGCTGCGGATAAGGAGTACGATTTGCCGCAGTCTATTACAAATTTCGGGTTTAAGGCTTCGGAGGCCTTAATTTCATCCTTTGTAAATCCTTATCAAGCTCTTGTGTGGTTTGTTCAATGGCCTCAAGCGCTTCCTTAAGAGCTCTTGCCTCTTCTCGTTCCAGCTCTTTTCTTCTTACTTCGGCTTCTTTTTCAGCCTCTTCATATAATGCGGATAATTCCAGAGAGAGTTCTTGGCGCATTAAATCAGTCTCTTTACGCGCGCGCGTTACATCCTCCGCCGCACCCCATTCCGCTTCTAATCTTAATTCTTCAAGCTCGGCATTTGCCTTTTCAACTTCAAGCGCAGCTCTTTCCTGATTTCTTTGAGCTTCTTCCCTGGCAGATTGTTCTTCCCGCTTAAACTGTTTATCCTGGGGATTCCCCCCTGAAACCTCAAGTGAAAATGCCGCACTGTTACTTAAAACAAAAAATATTAAGGCAAAAGCTGTAAATATTCTCTTCATTGTCCCTCCGGAGATTTTTCTCTCCTGATTTCCTCTGGGAACTTCTCTTTTTGAAATTCCTGTATAGACACTTGCAGGTCTTTTTCTGCCTGCTCAACATCCTTGAGCGCTTGATCTTCAGCTTTTAGCCTTATTTGCTCAACTTCGGCATTTGTTTTTTGTATCTGGGCATCCAGCTCTTGATTGATAGCATCTGCTTCCTGGCGGGAAATTTCTTCTTCCTTGGACATTTTTACTTTTTTAACCACAGCCCCGGATTTTCGCTGCGCGAACAAAAAAACAGGATTAAAAAAAGTACAAATAAGCAGGGACACAACAAACAATATTCTCATACTCAACCCCCTTACCCATAGTATTATAATTAATAATGTTATTTCAAGCAACAATATCTTTTAAAATCCTGAACTTTTCTTTCTCAAGATTTAATAATTTTTTCATGCTTTAACGAATAGTTTTTGAAATTTCAAAATTTCCTCTTTAACATCTGGTTTTGATACCACAGCTGATATCGCGCACAGAGCATCAGCACCCGCGGCAATTACATCAGCAGCATTAATAAGAGTTATTCCGCCGATAGCTGCAACCGGCAATGATACTTCCGCTTTAATTTTTCTGATAAGCTCAATACCTAAAGCCGCCTTGGCATTACTTTTTGTCGTTGTCAAAAACACCGGCCCCACGCCTAAATAATCAGCGCCCTGCTTTTGCGCAAGTTTTGCCTGTTGTAGCGTATTAACACTTATGCCGATCTTTCTACGGTTCCCAAGCAGGCTTCTGGCCTGCTCACAGCTGATATCGTTTTGCCCTAAATGTACCCCGTCGGCATCAACAGCCAATGCCACATCAATATGGTCATTTATGAGGAATATTGCTTTTGACGTTATGTTCCTTAATTTTGCCGCCTCATCAATCATCTGCCGCGTAGAAATATCCTTACTTCTATACTGGATCACCTGGACACCCGCGGCAATTGCCATGTAAACATCACTGATATTACCCTTAAGACTAAGCTTTTCATCTGTTATAAAATAATAACCTTTCAACTATTACTCCTTTTCCTTTTACAGCTCTGTTGCAAAACAACAAAGCCGCTTGGGCTGTGCTTCGCAGCAGTCCCTTTATGAGTTAAGGCATTAAAAGATTTGCTCTATAAATGAACCCTTCCGCATTATCTTTCTGCCATCAACATAAATATCCGGTTTTAGTATTACCCCGTCAAGATGTAAAGGCACGTCATTATCCCCGCCAAAAGAAAGGTTATTGCCCAGCGCAATATGTACTGTACCAAGCATTTTTTCATCTTCAAGCACATACCCTATGATCTTTGCTTTGGGATTAAGCCCTATTCCCAGCTCCGCGACTCTGTATGCCTTATCTCCGGCATCATCCAGGCGCTTTCTTACCAAACTAGCCTGCTTGCCTTCTATCTCATAGACAAAAGAATCTTTAACTTTAAAACACAGCGGTGATTCAAGAATACCAAGCCCGGGAAAAGAAGCATCGACAAAATAGGTTCCCTGCGCCTCAAGCGGCGTGAATGATACCTCCCCTTCAGGCAGATTACCAAATGCCCCGGGGTAATCAAATGTACCTCCGTTTTCGCCGAACCATCTGTTTTTACCGATTTTAAAAACAATGTCCGTTCCCAGGACAGTGGTTATTCTCACACTTAAACTCTTAGATAAAACCGCGTGAAGTTCACGCGATCGCTGCCTGAGACTATCATAATCTATCAAACAGCATCTATTGATTATATCCTCAGTCACGGCGGGCATGGAAGCTATCCTTGAGCCCTTCTCTGATGCTTTTCTTCTTGCTCTGGTATGAGAAAGAGATTTATCCGTAATTAAAAACTGAACATCGAAAAGCAGCATTTCTCCCGCGATTTCATCAGGCGGTTCCTGCGCGTGTTCATGCCGCGGTTCCATAACCATTATTTTCGCGCGCAGGGTAATCTGCTTTGCAAAATCATAAAAACACCTGCCGATATTTTCCTTTACGGTATCGGTAACAATAAGACAGGATTCATTATAAGTAAGCTTTAAGGATTCATGAAATATGGCCTTGAGGGCATCGGGGTTTATCATGTTTTCAGCTTTTACAGAATCATTTTGATACAAATTATTTTTGTTTTTGAGAAAAATCGGCAAAAAAATATTCCGCCTTAAACCGCGGAATATCTGCATATAAGTTCTCAATCATATTTTTATCTTTATTTTTTTTCGAATTTTGCTCCCGGCTCAGGCCTGGCCAGATAATAACCCTGCGCCGCGTTTAATCCCATCCTAATAAGTTTTTGCAATTCTTCTCTTGTTTCTACTCCTTCTGCTATCGTGATCATATTGCTTTTTTTGCAGAAACTTACGATAGCCTCAACTATACTTTGCTTTATGCTATCAGAATTAATATCACGGATCAAAGACATATCTATTTTTACGTAATCCGGTTTTGTCTCAGCAATAGTATCCAGGCTGGCAAAACCGCTGCCTACATCATCAACCGCCACCTTGAGCCCGGCTTCTTTTAATTTATTAATTTTCTTAAAGAATAAAGCATGGTTTTGAATAGAAATACGCTCAGTTATTTCCAGGACAACATTACTGAGCATGATGCCGCGGTCAAGTAGTGCTCCGGCGCTGAAATTATCATGTTCGACAAGTGTCGGAATACAGTTAAGGAATACTTTTTCCGAACGATCAAAACTTTTCCATTTCGCGAATCCGGTTTCCCAGCAAAGCATCTCCAGCTGAAAATACATACCGCAAGCTATTGCGATTTTAAAAAGATACTCTGGATTACTCAAGATACTTTTCTGCGGAGGACGGCTTAAAACCTCAAATCCAATCGGAGCAAATGTATCCAAGGCAACAATAGGCTGGAAAAAGGGAATAATCAGTTTTTCCTCTATAATCTTTTTGAGTTCGGCACTCAGCTTATCCCTGTCTTCCTGATCCTGCTCGGCGAACCGGCTGCGCCGCAGAGTAGCCTCTATTCGCGCTATGAGCTCCTCACCTTCAAAAGGCTTGGTAATATAATCGTCAGCCCCTACATACAGTCCTTCTATTTTTTCGGCAATAGTATTGCGTGCGGTTAAAATTATTATGGGAATGCTTTTTAACCGCTTGTCCACGCGGACTTTACGGCAAACCTCAAGTCCTTCGATATCAGGAAGATAGCGGTCGAGAAGTATCAAGTCCGGATGGTTTTTCGCCTTTTCAAGAGCTTCTTCTCCGGTTACGGCGTACTCTACTTTATAATTGCGCGATTTGAGCAAACTGGATATATTTTCAACAGCTACTAAATCATCTTCAACTAAAAGAATAGTTTTTTGGTTCAATTACGGCCTCCTTGCATATCGGCTCCGGAATTTAAAATTTTTCCTAAATTTACAATATTATAGCAATTCAACTGCCAACATTCAATAGAAATTAATATCATAACCGACTTTTATAGTCAAAAACATCTTTGACAAACATACCCAGCCCTGCAAAGATCGGTCCCAGGGTAATAACATAGTATCCCCAACCCTTTTTTATGGCAAAAAACCCGCTGACCCATGTGACAAGGATACCAAACACAATCAATCCCGCTCCGATAATTATATTCTTTCTGCCCTGAGCGGAATCATCTTCCGGTTCAGGGCGGACTCCCGGCAGATTACCGCAGATAATTACTGCCGCGGCCGGTTCCAGGCCGCTTTCAATAAGCTTTTTCTTTATCGCATCTTCGATGATATCAGCCGGTACGCCTTCAGCCCTCATTTCTTTAGCCTGGGTGTAAGCTCTGCGAATAGCTTCTGCTTTTGCCATACCTGCTTCTTCCATGCTATCTCTTTCTTTTTAAAAGTATTTTTGTTTTATCAATTTGATTTTGTAACAGCTGCCTGTGCTACTATTCCTATAGCAACGAGAAGAATAAACAGAATTTTAGTTAAATGCAAACTGAATCCCATCACCTGCACAATAAGAAAAGCCCCGCTTAATGAAGAAAGTAAAATCAGCGCCCAATTAAACAAAACAGTCGTAAGCACTAGGCCGATAATTCCGCCTGCCGCGAATAAAACCCATGGCAGCCAAGAGATCGTAACTCCCAGTTCATTGACAATACTCATCGCCACATACCCGCCAGCCATAAATCCGGCAACGCCTAGCCCGATCTTCTGTGTCACAAAAGAAAGAATGACCGCGATTATCGACAACACCAGCGCGATAATCCAGATAACATGCTGGGATTGCCCGTGTAAAAATAACGGAATAAATTCAACAGCGAAAATAAAAGCTATCGCGCCCGCAAACAGCCAGAAAAGTTTTCGTCCAAGCATTAAAAGCACAATTCCGAGTATTATATAAACTATATCAAGATACATTTTCCTCCGCTCTTTTCAGCAAGTTTAATTTATTTTTAGTATAGCAATTCTCTTAAAAATACTCAACTAAAAATTTTTCGATGGTTTCTTGTAAATAAGCCATTAGGATGGTATACTTAAGCATCTTTCTTTTCAAATGCTTACATTTAACACAAACAATAGGGTTCGGATAAATGAAAAAGCTTCCTTGCCAATTTATGATTATTTGCATTTGCTTAGGTGTCCTTCATTTCCAGGCTGTTGATTCTTACGCGCTTTTAGATACTCAAAAACATACTCTTTCACCTGCTGTTTCAATCAACCAGCCGTATATTAAGGCCATAATCGGCAATTTAAAAAATACCAATATCACAATCAATACTCTGGCTAGAAAAGCAACTCCTCTTTTTATAAAACCAGAATCTCTTGGACTTGATGAACGCAGCGATTTAATAATTAAGCGCTGCCTGAGAAATGATTTTAGCCTGCTTATGCTCAACTGGAATAAAAAACATTATGATTATCCGCAGTTTATAAAAGAAGCCGCGGCTGTAAATCAGGCGCTTTTGTATTTGATTTACGCAGAATCTCCCCATCCAGGCATGGACTACACTCTGTTTATGAAAAAAGCGATCAGCATCCGGATCGAAATGATCATGCGCTACCAGGCCCCGCTTTCTGAGAAAGGAGCTAAGCGTATTAATTTTATTAAAAGGTCTTCTGCTGATTTAAATCTTTTGCAAAAAGTTATGAAACCGCCTAAAGAATGGTTTGTCCCTCTTTTTGACGCACAACGCGCAAAGGTATTATTTGCTGAATGTAATCCTCCTTTAGAAGATAACGGCATTTATAATCCCGCGCCTTTTACACCGCGCATTATTACCACTTGGGGATGCTCTACTCAATGTGATCACTGCGATGGAGGTTCAGTAATTGAGGTTACCTCTTTCCCCTGGATATGGATGGAAGAGTCGCAAACCTTAAGCCCTCGTTACATCTCAAAAATAAAACAGGAGCCGAATATAAATGATTATTTCCGGGATTATTATGATTTTGTATATGATAAGGATGCCAGTGATGTAATCATGTTTATGGGACACAAACTTATATCAACATCCGGCTTTGCTCCCGGTTCTGTCGGCGAAAGAGCCCTGAAAAAATTATTAACAAAGAATCATATTAAAGCCTTTCAGGTCAGCGTCGCGCCCAGCGCCTGGATGCGCAGTGTAATCCATAAAAGCGGAGTTCAGGAATATATTGATTATCTAAGTCATATTAAATCTATTATTAAAAACTATAATAGGTTAAATGCCGATAAGTACGAAAAGCTGACGTTTGTATTCGCTGTATTCGATTTTACCCGCATTGATGATGATCCTGAGATATTCCGCAAAATTTTTGATTTTTGTTACAGGGAGAATAACGCGAAGATAAACAGTACAATTTGGGAAATCGGCAATTTTAATCGGATTAACAAAGCCGGGATAATAGATTCAGACAATGTTTTAAGCCGCACCTCTGCTCTTAGAAATGACGCGAGCGCTGCAGACCGAAAAAAATTTCTTACCAAAGAGGTTGCCAATACCGC
>JAKLQT010000093.1 GCA_022013205.1 Candidatus Omnitrophota bacterium
CATAAGAAATATTATCTGTGTCAACATATTAAGCATCTACTTATCCTTGAAGTAATAATGATTGGTACACCGATTCAATTTTTTTAATAATAATATCTAAATTAAAATATTCCTCAGCCCTCTCGCGGCCATTTTCCCCCATTGTTCTCGCTAAATTTTCATTTAAAATTATTTTTATTATTGCTTCAGCCAACTTCTCAGGATTTGCAGGAGGCACAATATACCCGGTATCCCCATCAATCACAATCTCCGAAGGTCCGGGAATATCGGTCACAACCACCGGTTTAGTTAATGCCATTGCCTCCAAACAAACAAGGGGGAACCCTTCTCTAAAAGTAGATGATGCTTGCACTAATACATCAAACATTGACATAATTTGCTTCATATCTTCACGCCAACCGGCAAAAATTATTTTTTGCATCATATCTAAACTTTCAGCTAAGTTTTTTAATTCATTCTCATATTCTTTATTCTGGTCTGAGGCGCTGCCAACAATCATAAATTTCACTTTCTTTGTCTTTGAAATAATAATAGCCGCAGCTTTTATAAAATCGTCGAATCCTTTTCCTTCTACCAACCTGCCAACTATACCTACTATCTTCTCGTTTTCTTCAATATTAAATTCCTTTCTTGCTTTCTTTACATCAACTTCAGATTCATATTCTTTTAGATCAACTCCATTAGGGATAAGTTCAATCTGCTTACCTGGATAAACTCTTTCATACAATTGTTTCGCTTTTTCTGTCAAAGCGATAAAACAATCGACCCCTTTAGCAAAAAAACGTTCTCTTTTCACCGGTTCTTTAACGTCATGCAAATGGCAAATACAAGGAATACCCGTTAGCTTCGAAGCAATTATGCCTGGTATACTGGAAATTACTTTTGCGTTCAAATGAAATAACCTAATGCCATATTTTTTCGCTAAAATATACAAAATTATTGCTGTAGGCAAATAGACCATTAAAAAATTACTAAATAGAATAAGATGAGAAACTATGAAAAAATTATTTTTCCAATTCATTTGTGTCAGGGGGATATCAATCACCTTAATGCCTAAACTTTTAATCTTTTGTATAGCTGGGCCATTAAAGTGAGCTGCTACAACAGGATTATATTTCTCTCTGTCTATTTTTTTTAGCCAGGACATCAGACAACGTGACGAACCACCAAAACCTGATGTTGGCTCATAATAAAGAATGTTAATTTTTTTCATGTTTTTAAAATTCTCTTTATTTTTTCAAATACAGTCTTCGGATCATAACAAAAGCTTCTCATGATATATCGCAATGCATTAAAATAACTTCTGTGTGAATAGTATCTATCTGCAATTTGCCACAAAAACCCAGTATATGACTTTCTGATTGAAGTTTTTTCTAACCCCAAAATCAAAGCATGTTTTTTAGCCACTTTAGCATGTTCATTCAGACCATCTACCTTTCTCGCCTTAGTAATGCTATTTTCATTATATCTATATATAGTCAGCGGCTCATCCAAATAACCACCTTTTAATCCAGCCTCTTCGAATCGTAACCACAAATCAGTATCTTCCCCGATTAAAAACCTTTCATCAAAAATCCCGACCTTCTCAAAACATATCTTTTTTGCAACAATTGTAGGCGTATGAACCGGTATTGATGAGAAAAAAAACAACCCATTCCTTAGTTGTTTCATTTCTCCGGTCGAAGAAACAAGCACCCAGGAATCTTCTGGAATTCGTTTTATTATTTCCCGGCCATTTTCATCAATCTTCTTTAAACTTGTACACAACCAGTCAAAATTATTTTTTTCCATAAAATCAATAGACTTTTCTAATTTTCCTTTTTCCCATAAATCGTCAGCGTCTAAAAACGCCAGGAATGCCCCCTTGGCCTCGCGAATTCCGGTATTTCTTGCCGCGGCAGGCCCTTTATTTTCCTGGTAAAAATATCTTATTTGTTTGGAATTTATGTATGACTCCAGTATTTTTTTCGTTTCATCAGTTGAACCGTCATCGACTATGACAATTTCTCTATCTCGATATGTTTGCTGCAATACCGATTCTATTCCTTCGGTAATATATTGGCCGCAATTATAAGACGGTATTATTACGCTTACGGTATTCATACATCCTTCCCAGAACATAACAAATGTCCAGTTCCTGAAAAAATATCATTTCACCATTGAAGCGAATTAATGCCCATAAATAACGCCCTGCACTCGTTATTAAATCTTTAAATAGAAATTTTGGAATTTTGAAAAATGTCGCGTAGTTTACAGCGCTCTTCTCCATCAATACTTTTGTTCTTCCTCCGTCAAAACACCGGTTGCGAAAGTAACTTTTTTTCATTCGCATAGGAAGAACTTTATGATGCACCACTGCCTTTGGTTGGTAATAAATCCTTTTACCATTATTTAAAAACTGTAAAAATAACTCCGTCTCTTCCCCGGCAAACAAATTATTACCTGTTCTCCCTAACTCCCCCTTAAATAAGCCGCTTTCGATTAAGGAAGATTTCTTGAAAGCCATATTTGCCCCATATGGCTCTTCTTCTTTCTTGGTTACATGAAACTCATTATCCCCATAATCCAAAAGGCTTAATTTCCCCATAATATATTTCCTAAAAATCCATTTCGATGGCTTCTTGAGCCAAAGCGGTAAGATCTTTCCTCCCACCAGATCAGCGTCATATTTTTTAAATGTCTTATCAAGATAGATCAACCATTCAGCTTCAATAATACAATCATCGTCAACATACGCGATAATATTCCCTCGTGATTCTCTAATCCCCCGGTTACGCGCGTTCGAAAGCCCTTGCTTCGCTTCCAACACATATTTCAGCCTTCCATGGAATTGCGCCATATAAGATTCAACCATTTTCTTCGTATCATCTTTTGAATTATTATCCACCACAATAATCTCATAATCAAAACTACTGTCGCATTCTAATTTCAAAAGACTTTTTAAGGCGCCATCCAATTCCGCGCATCGGTTGAATGTACATATCACGACACTTATGAAATTTTTTGCATTATCCGCGCCTTGCATTATGCCTCCGGCTATTCCATTGATTTATAATATATTGAAAATAATCAATGATTGCATTTAAATTCGTTTTTTCCGAAAACATTTCTTTGATCTTTTTGCCGGCTTTTTCTCCTATAGCATTGATCGTATTATTATCCATCCGGCAAACTTCTCTAATAATATTCAAGAACGCCTTGTCCTCACCAAAATTTATAAGAAATCCATCCACCCCATGCTCAATCACATCACCAAACCCTGAGGCATGAGTGGTAATAACTATTTTTTTCAATGACATTGCCTCCAGGCAGGTATTAGGCAAATTATCAATCATTGACGGTAAAATTATCGCCTTCGCGTTTTCGATAAATGGAATCAATCTGCTCCGTGGCATAGCGTCAAAATATCTTACTCTGTTTTCAAAAGGCGCCGCATGCTTTTTTATCACGCTTTCATCCCCGAATTTACCCACAAAAAGAAAATAAATTTTTTCGTTCTCAGATAGAATTTTCACAAGATTTTTTAATATAAACTCTATTCCTTTTAAACGTACCAGGGAACCATAAAACAAAAGATAATCCTTTCCCTTTACGGTTTGTTCAAATAAACCCTGGTCTTTATTTTCTAAATCCTGGAAAAAAGGCGGCCGTATTATTTCAATATTTATGGGCGCGATTTTTTTTATATGCTTTGCCAGAACGCCGCAAGGCGCGTAAACTCCTTGTGACCTCCTCAATAAACCCAATTCTATTTTTTCCGATAAAATGTCGTCCAAGCGCGCCGGCAATCCGTTGGCCTCCCGCCAGAGAGGCGTAAAACTTGAAATTCTGGTAACTACGGGCATTCTCCCGCTTTGCGCGAGCGTGTATCCGGTGGCTTTATAACTGGCCGCCTGTACTATATCGATTTTTTCTTTATCGTGCTGTTTTAAGACAGCTGCTTTAAGGGCATTCGCTCCTCTTATCATATTAACTGTTTTCCATAATTTCTTTATGAGCGCATGATTGAACGGCGCATATTTGATTCTATGCACAATAAGCCCCTTGTATTTTATCTCATCTTCGTTATCCGTCAACACAAAGATTCTGATCGTATGTCCCAGTTGCGCGAGGCCAAGGCTTACGCGGTGAAGGTAATTTGCCAAGCCGCCGGCAAAATTCTTTTCCGTAATGTATTCAGTGGTGAGGAACGCAATATTCATTTCTTATTTTTCTTTGCCTCTTTAACATGTTCAATAAAATCTTCGACTTGGGCCTCTTCCGGCCACATATGACCTTCCGCCCATGTCATATCATCCCTCCAGTAACCAGGGCAATCAAAAATTGCTCGATCAACAAAAGTATAACTCATTTCAGTAACTAAAATTTTCCCATTATCAATTAAAAAATCAAAAGCTATGCTTTGCGTTTTCAAAATATCTGAAATTTTAAATGCCAGCTTAATAATTTCTCGATTAATTTTTGAGACATCATAGTCAACTTTACCGCTACCCGAAGCTCTAAATTCTCCGTCACGATTGTAGCGGACAAATCCAAACGCTCGTTTCCCTATCACCGTAATTCGCGTATCATAAGCATTATCCGGGATAAATTCCTGGAAATAAACATACCCTTTCTCAGGCTGCCACCAAAATGAAGAAAGCGGAGGATAGTTACCAAAAATACTATATATAAATCCATATTTTATTCGAGAAAGCATGTATTTTATTTCTTTGAAAGACTTGGGGGGGAAAATTTTTTTTTCAAATTCATTCATTGAACAAGGGAAGATGCCTTTTAAAAATATTCTATCGATAAGTTCAACCGCTTCTTTCGGAGAATCAATTTTCAGAACATTTGAAGAACTTGCCCCCGAAGCAAGTTTAAATATTTTCGGGAACTCTGTATTTTTTGCCCATTGAATTGCTTCGTCTCTGTCCCAAAAAACCCATGTTTTAGGCGTCGAAATTCCGGTAGCGTTAAACATATATTGCTGAGTTATTTTATTATCATATGACCAACATGTATTGTGATTGGGAAAAACAGGAATTCCTAGATAATATTCAATGGAGTGTAAGATTTGATAAGCCTTAATCTTGTCCCGAGGGATATGAATCCACCGCCACATAACACCATCACAGTCTCTGATTTTGTCTATTACATCGATATCGCTTAAATTTACCCATTTTACTTCAACGTTGCGTTTTTTTAAAAATTCAGCCCATTTTTCGGAAAACGATTCAGCCCCTATCTTATCCGGATTTATTGCTATTTTCATACACTGCTCCAATCTTTCAAACATTCTTTCATTAATAAATGTAATTCTTCAATTGGTTGTCTTAAAATAAAAATCCTATACCAGATATAATAATTAAGCAAACTCCACAATGTCATCGCATCTTCCATCCCTTTCGTGTCAAAAAGATCAATTTTGAACTGATCTTTTTTTTCTTTAACTGTAAAAGCGCTAATTAATTCCATTAAAAAACCTGATTGCCCGCCCCACTTTCTCACATCGAATCCGAATGAACTTTTTTCGCGGTTCAGAAGGGCTGGAGAGACACCCACATTTTCACACATTGTTCGAATAATATATTTCTGTGTCTGCAGTTTTGACTTCCAAGGGATTTTTAGGCTAGACTCAATAATCCTAAGATTGTTCAGGGGGGAACATAAAGTAATATTACAATTCTCTGCCAGCCGATGCCATATACTCAATGTCATAACCAATGAGGTAAAAAGATAATAATATGTTATTGCCGTTAACATATCTGTCGTGGGAAAAAGACTCAGTAAATTCATTCTTGATTTAAAGATTTCTTTTTTTGAAACACGGAATACTTTTTTAATCCAGTCAATCTTGCCATACGCAGAGATAGACCACAAAAATGATTCTTCATCCGCGTAAGAAACCTCACAATGTTTAAAGTAACGAACAAGATTATATCCTCTGTGGCACTTCTTAAACAGGGAGTAGCTTAATTTCTTAAAAAAAGCTTTAAAAGGCAGAAAACAGTAGTATGGATAGTATTGGCCAATTCTAAATACCGTCTCATGATTTCTTGCCCCAAAAATATCATCGCCTCCCAAGCCAGATAATAATATCCTCTGTTCGGGCAGGATGCCCTTTTTAAACAAATTATACATACATACACTTTGAAGGTGATGCACAGGCATTTCCGCAGCGGATATTGAGTCAATTAAACCATGAAAATATTCATGTATTCCAAATTCATAAAATGTATGATCAGTCTTTAATTCTTGAGCAGCAAAAAGTGCGTATTTTCGCTCTCGCATTCCTCCGCCAAAGTCTACAGGATAATCGGTAGAATATGTTTTATTACTCCCCAGTGTTTTTTGGACAAGCTTTGCTAATAATAAACTATCCATACCGCCGCTGCATAGCGTCGCAATTTTATTTTTGTTATTTTCGAATAACTTTAAGTAATCTTTTAAAGCTCTTAGAATCGAGTCTATGTGTTCAGATTCATCTTTATCCTTAGAAATTGAGGTGTTCAGCGATTGTTGTATTTCAACACTGTATTTTCCATGATTCATATTAACGATAAGTGCTTCGCCAAAATTCAATAATTTAACTGATTCAAAAAGCGTATTTGGAGGAGAAACACACCGGTAAAGAAAATACTCGGGCAGAACATCAGTATTTTCTTCCAACGACAAACCTATGGCCTGAAATAAACTGATGTGGGACGAACAGAAAAACGCGTCGGCATTTTCAATATAATAAACCGGCTTAAAAAAAGAGGTGCCGCACGAAACGGATATTTGAGATTTTTTTTTATCGAACAGAATCGTAAAAAAAAAATTCAAATCCTGCGCGTTTTGCCCGATAAGTTTTTCCTGAAGCAATGTTTTTTCTTTTTGATCGTCAAAGGAATATTTATTTTTGTCAAAGAAAAGAGTCACTTCAGCCGTTCCCAGGCTGATTTTTTCTTTTTCATGCGAATCATCAGTTAATTTAATTTCTTTTCCAAGCGAAAAAATAAACATACTTTTTAAGGTTATTTTGTTTATTAAGCGCCGATGTTACAATCATCGGACAATTTATCTTTCCTCATTTAGCTTCTTTTAAATTTCCAAATGATCTTTGGCACGAATACCCCATACACACTGCGTTCTTTGTTCTTTGGGGTAATTTTTAAAACATTATTTTTTTTATCAACATACGGGTGAATCATGTTTTTGTCCCAAACGGCAAAACGCAGAAGATAACACCCCGGCGATAAATTAAGCGTTCCCAGGTCAATCTCAATCGTTCCTTTACCATCAATATCATCTATTACTATTCCCTCATCTTTTGTCTTAGAAGAACAGCAAAGAATCCCGTCCGAACGGATTATTTGAAGCAACAATATCGGACTCTCAATGTTTTCTCTTGTCTCATATTCTATGGCCAGCATTATGGGCTCGTTAAGAGTAAATTCCTCCTTATTAGAGTAATCCCCACTATGGGTAATGATACGCGGCAAGTCAATCTTCGCGCGTTCCACTTTTCCCCTTACTTCCGGAGCGCCGATTTCTTTCTTCAACTTATCCAAACTGTCCTGCCGAACTTCATCTTTATAAAATGTGATTACTTCCTCGCAATCTCCCTCCTTTTGTATCGTCCCGTGGTCAAGATATATGACCCTGCTGCACAAACTCTGCACTAATGAAAGATTATGCGAAACTAACACTATGGTGGTCCCGGAAGCCAGGAGTTCTCTCATTTTTTGGGCGCATTTGGTTTGAAATTCCATATCTCCTACCGCCAATACTTCGTCCACCAGGAGAACATCAGGATCCATATGTGCCGCCACGGAAAATCCTAAGCGTGAATACATCCCCGAAGAATAACGTTTAACCGGCGTATCGATAAATTCGGTTATCCCGGAAAAATCGATGATCTTGTCTAATTTCTTGTCTATTTCTTTCTTCCTCATCCCCATGATCGTCCCGTTCAGGTAGATATTTTCCCTGCCGGTCAATTCAGGATGGAATCCCGCGGTAATTTCAATCAGCGCGGAAAGCCTTCCCCGGATACTGATGTTTCCCTTATTCGGATTCATGATCCGGGATAACAGCTTTAACGTCGTTGATTTCCCGGCGCCATTAGGGCCGATGATCCCCAGAACTTCTCCCTGTTTTACCCGAAAATTCACTTCTTTTAATGCCCAAAATTCTTCTTTGGACAAAAGGTCATTTCCGTTTTTTTTAAATAGAGAACGGAACGCGTTGGGGATGGCATCGCGTAAGGAATTGAATTTTTCTCCCCTTTTAAATTTCTTCCAGACCCCATTAAACTCAACTACATCCATTGATAACTCCTTAAATATTTTCGGCAAACAGTGATTCCATCTTATGAAAAACCAGATAACTAATCATAAACAGCGAGATCGCGCTCACGCCGGAATAAGCAAGCCAGAATATTTCCGGCATTTTATGCAATACCACCACATTATTGAGCGCTTCCAGAATACCTGCCACCGGATTTATCATCAATATCGTCTTCCATTTCCCGAATGTGCTCGCCTCATAAAAAACCGGGGTAAAAAATATCCCGAACATAAGGATGATTTCCACGATATATTTCACATCCCGGAAAAAGAGGTTGGACAACGAAAGCAATAACCCCAATCCCATGGTAAACAAAACAAGAAAAAACAATATCAACGGAACAAAAAGAATATGGATGCTTATGCCGATGTGCGCTATAGCCAGAAGAATTCCCAGCGTTGCCATTCCGATCACAAAATCAAAGGAACACGCCAGGACCGAAGAAATCGGCAATATTTCCCTGGGGAAGTAAATCTTAGTGATCAGGGCGCTGTTCCCGACCAGAGAATTAACGGAAAATTTTACCGCGTTGATAAAAAAAGTCCAGGGCAAGACCTTAACTGAAATGGATACGATCCCGCTCCATTCCATTGGTTTTCCTGAAACAACGGCCATAGCCGTTTTGATCAGCAACCCGGCTGATATGGCGACCACCGGCATGAATATCGCCCACATAAATCCCATCACCGCCTGTTTATAACGGATTCGGATATCACGGAATGTGAGCATCCACAAAAGATCCCGGTATTGTCCTATTTCTTTCAGCATCCGCATTGCCTAACCTCTTTATTTTATTATTATAGTTTTTTTATTTCATTGAATTGCTAAAAAATGTTCTTTAATTTCCTGTTGCGGGAGGAAATCATAACACTTTATCAATAATCGTTTGTGGAATTTTTAGTTGTTTTATAAACTTCTTTAACTCATCCACATTAGTATTCTTTTTAATCTGTTCTACTTGCTTTAACGCGTCCTCTCTATCCATCTTCCCGCCGCGAACCATATTACTAAAACCAATCTCGATCTTGCTCACCCCGTATGCTTTTTCGGTTAAATAATTTACCAGGGGAACCAACGAACAATCGATTCTCCAGCTGGTGGCTGACTCTTTCGGCGCGGACCAACCCATTTTGCTCTGTATTGTATCGACGATTATTCTCCTGTCCCATTTTATATAGTCATACAAATGGATTTCTTTTAACCCATCGGGGGAATTTGGCCCGTACTCCTTCTTCATTTTTTTAAAATAATACTTGTACTTAAATAAATTCAGCACCCCGGGAGACAGTAACATCTGCAGTTTTGTCGGCTTTTTATGCGTAAATAACTTGTGATACGGCACCGTTGATTCATCAACGGAATCTCCCCAAATTATTACTTTTACCCCTTCTTTTCTTGCGGTGTTATAGGAAGCGGATTCAAAACCGTATTTACAGGCTTCGCAGGTTTGCTCCACAATAAGGCCGACTCCGAAAAAAGCATTTTTCTTGAATTTCTCCGCGACGATTTTTTTTATGACTTGGGTTTTTGAACTGACTCGAACCAAAGGGATATTTAAGGTTTTAGTCATTTTTTCAAGATTCTTCGTAGCTATCTTGGTTTCGAAATCATTATCATTATGCACCGCCAGAGGTTTTAGGCCTAATATTTCTTTCGCGTAGTATAAGGCATATGCGCTGTCTCTGCCGCCGCTTACGGGAACCACGCAATTATACTTTGCGTCTTTACTCACACATCCTTCTATTTCTTTGCAAAGCTCATCTACCCCTTTTGGGATAAACTCTTTGTATTCTTTGCACAGTTGACATACTCCATTCTCATCAAGCTTTATTCCGGCCGCGGCATCCGGCATAATACATTTAAGACATCTTTTCACTTCTTTCCCTCCGGTTTATCCAGTAACTCTTCAAATAAATTTTCAATATTTTTTATCATTGCATCCTTGTTAAAGAGTTGCATGGCTCTTTGTTTCCCTGCCCTGCCCATGTCATCACGCATTCCCTTGTCGCCCAAAAGCGTCAAGACTGCTTCGGCTAATAAGTTAGGATTCCGCGGTTCGACTAATATTCCCATTTCCCCATCCACTATTGCTTCGGAAGTCCCTCCGCTGTTCGTGGCCACAACCGGCTTGCCCGCGGCCATTGCCTCGATAACCGCGTTTGGGAAACCTTCATTAATAGAAGAAAGCACGAAAATATCAATTAAAGCCAGCATCTCCGGAATGTCTGATCTGCCGCCGGTGAAGATAATTTTGTCCTCTATCCCGTATTCACCTATCAATTTTTTCAGTTTTTTATAATACTCATCCTGCTTATCGTACCAGCCGACAATTAAAAATTTAGCTTTGTTGGTTCTTTTAAGGATTAAATTTGCCGCTTCAATAAAATATTCATATCCTTTAATCGGCCTTACACCGGCGATCATCCCGATAATTTTCTCCTGCCCGCCAATGTTAAATGATTGCTTAATGGCTTCGAGGTTAAATGATTCGTTAAAGGCATTAATATCGACCCCGTTATAAATAACCGCAATTTTGCCTTCTTTGACTCCTTCTCTTGCGCAAATTATGTTTTTAACCGCCTGGGATACCACGATAATACGCGTGAAAAGTTTATTCACTATCCGGTAGATATAAATATGACGTTTTTTAAGCTTATATCCCATATCCCGTCTATTGGAAATGATAGCCGGAACCTTTGCTATTTTGGCGATAATACTTCCATAAAAATCAGAGCCTTCGTGACATGTCACTACAATTTTGACCTTGTTTTTCTTTATAATCTCGATGAGGTCGAGCGCTTTAATCAAAGCATAAGGAGAGTAAATTCTCTCGAGATTGAGGTCGATAACCTCTATCCCTTGTTCGCGCAACAGACCGGCCAAATCCGCCCGCTTTAAGCACACAACTATCACATTGAATTTTTCATGATCGAGCATTGAAACGGTTTCAAATAAGTTTTTTTCCGCCCCCGCCATGGTATGGAAAACATCGATCATATACAGTATCGTAGACTTTCCCATCAAACTGTTGGCTCCCCCCTAAAAAAACAGAACACACCTGGCAGGCTTATTTTATAAATAAATCTGTTCAATTGATATCGACTTATGATTGAGGCATCACGCTGAGTTTATTTTTCAGGATGTCAATATGGTAATCCCTTACTTCGATTTTGTGCGTAGGCCCGATTACCCGCAGAACATCTTTTATTTCATACCTTAATACCAGCTGGTTATACGCCATATCACAAATGCGCATCGGGATTCCATCCATCTCCTCGTTTTCTTCTTCGTAGAATGTCTGATCTTCAAGCGCGTTAACCAGTAAATTCCTCACCGAGTCGCCGCCTGCTACCAATCCCAGACATTCGACAATATTACTTTTCATAATCACACTGCTGCCGTTATATACTTCCAATGTCCTCCGTGCTGCTTCTTCCGGAAAAACCTGGAATAGCTTTTTTATAATGTAAAAATCCTCCGTTCGAGTAATTAACTTGCCATCACGAAACTCTGTTTTACGAAGCTGCAACCGATTTAAAGCAAAATTTATAGCTTCAGCTTTTCTGTCATTAAACGCCACGAATATCGCCTTGTGCAATAAATCTTCGTTGTTTATAAATTCTATACTCTTGGCTTTTTCGAAGACATCACTAACCGCCATGGTGGTCAATTGCTGTATTGTGCTTTCCAGTGCATCGTCAAAGCTGCTATCGACTGCCGGCCGCGTAGGCTCTTGCGCTTTTACGTTAACACACGAAAACGTTAACATTGCTAATAATAATATAAGCGACATGCTTTGTCTGATATTCATTTTTCCTCCTTTATTATTTAACTATCTTCTATAACAATAACTTGTTACCCCACACTTCCTTACTGCTGAGACGGAGGTTTTGTAAAATCATAGTAATCATATACTGGCTCATAATTTTGCAGTGCTACCCATACCTCACGGTCACTTTTACCTTCCAGATATGCTTTCAGGTAGTACGTGATTGCTGCTTCCGTTGCCGTATTCAGCGAGTAGAACATAATTCCACGATGAAATGTATCAAGGTAGTAATTTCCGCTGTTGCAAGACATATAAAACATCCTGGAATACTTCAATTCCTCTTTCGTGATTTCTGGATCTTTGCGAAACAGCACTGTCTTACTCCCGAAATGTGTCTTTGGATAATCAACATTATCGATTGTCTTTTCGAAAATAACCGCGCGGACACAGTTCGGCTTCGTTTCTGTAGAAATATTCCCGTTACTGTCTCGCACCGTCAGACTTACCATATAATTCCCCGGAGTTGTATATTGATAACTAGGATTTGTGGATGTACTCGTTGTCCCATCTCCAAAATCCCATTCGCGCGAAACAATGTTGCTGCCTGAACTACGGTTTCTGAAACTTACTTGCAAAGGGACTGGCCCTGTTGCTCCGCTCGCACTAAACTCCGCTTTAAGCAGAGGAGTTGAACTTCCTACTGTGATATATCCTACCTTGGTCCTTGAGCTTGTCAGACCTGAGCCAGATACAGTTAAACTAACTGTATATATGCCTGCGCTCTGGTAGGTATGGTCTATCTCATCCCGGGTTGAGTTTGTTCCGCCGTCGCCAAAATTCCATGTTCTGCTGGTATACTCCCCGGTACTTTGATTCCAAAATGTGACGGTTAACGGCGCCGTACCATACATAACACTGGCTCGAAAGTCCGATTGGATTACATAAGGCGGATTATTTTCATGCGCTATGCGAATCGTATCCGCAACTACGTTGCCGGAACTGGTTTGATTGCTTAATACTACGGTATTTTCACCGGCGTTGAAAGAATACCCGCCCAGATCATTCCATCGGTTCCCGTTGGTTCGCTGACTCACGTTTACCCGCGTGCTTCCCGCAGAATGGTTGATCGTAAACGGAGCTGCTGTAGAATTAGTGCTTGTCGCCGGCCACCAAGCCAGTATTTTGTAGTTCCCCGGATTCGGCAAGGAGAAAATCCATTTAAATTGATTTTCTCCTTGCCCTACGGATGAAATATGGTAGTTTTCATTATAGTATCCAGATAAACGAAGCGCCTCTTGCCAATTGCCGATTATCTCCAATGACGGGAGCCATTCAGTAGTATTCGTAATGTAATACTGCAAATGATCAGGATTGGATGGATTTGGTTCTAATCCATCCGGCGAGTACCAAGCAGGTCTTCCCGAACCAAAGAACCGTTGAACAGCACTATTACGAACCGTTTCAATACTGTAGTGTATTGGGTCTCCCGGCACTTGATATGTTATATAATAATTATACGGTGGATTACCTCTAGAATCATTAAAATCATACGGCATTATCCCACTTGTCTTATCTTTAAAAATCGGCCACCAGTATGGATACGCCTGCCCAGTCCTCATTCCTCTAACACTCACGTGTATCCACTTTGAGGAATAATTGAAAATCCTATCATCGTCAATATAATAGAGATTGTTGATCGTTTGTTTTGCCCATTCAGTATCTGTCGCAAACACGGCTCCCAGTCCGTAATTCGAATGTCCGATAACGCAAACATGGGCGCCTTCAGTTTTTAAAGCTTGTTTCAACATATCTATATCTTCAACAAAGTGAATAATATAATCCTTGTTCTGATTGTTATTATGATATCTCCAAACATCACCATCCAAGTAAGCACCAAGGCGTTGAAGAACATAAATAACAGCATTTTTCTGATTAGATGGCGCATAAGCAAAGCAGACAAATATATGCTCTAATGCCGCAGTTTGATTGCTAACTTCAAGCGCCTGACTTGTCTCATTTGACCATTCACCGTCATCGTCCTGCACCTTGAAATAAATCGTATGTGTACCTTCGGACAACGTGGTTGTATCAAATGTCGCGGATGTACTGAGATTCCCGTCCAGATTCGAACTCCAACTGTAAGCAACTACGGTCCCGTCTGAATCAGTGCCGGAACCGCTAAAGGTCACCGTATCTCCTATCTGCGCTGGATTAGGTGATATAGAATCAATACTTGCTGTCGGAGGTTGATTTACCACTACCATCTCAACGGATAATGTCTGACTAACTTCACTCGACCATGTCCCGTCATTATCCTGCACTTTAAAGTAGATTGTGTGCGTGCCGGTTGATAAACTCGATGTGCTGAAGCCCGCTTGCGTGCTCAAATTCCCGTCGCTGCTCGAGCGCCAGTTGTATCCGGCAATAGTACCATCGGTATCGGTTCCGCTACCGGTAAACGTTATGCTTTCTCCCTGCTGTGCCGGATTCGGCGTAATAGAACCTATCTGTGCCATCGGCGATAAATTACCACCCTCAACATAAATTAGCCGGACCGCATCCGCGCAATAACTAGTAGGAGACGGATTAACCGCGTTTATTCTCACGGTTGCGCCGGTTGAGATATCAAAACTGTAGACTCCGACTAAATTCCATTTGCCGCCGTTTATCTGCTGATTCACGTTTATTGTCTGTGAACCACCGCTGTAAGTAATGGTTATAGGCGCGCTGGTTGAACGGGAAGAATACTGTGTCCACCACATATATACCTCATATGTGCCGGTCTTTGACAAATCCGCGTGCCAGGTATAGGTTGCTCCGGCTCGGCTCCAGACTGAATTTACTCCGTAAGGATTTGTGGCGCCGGATACTGCCCATGTTCCAGTGGACGAAGTTCCGCTATCTCCATTGTCTATGATTATTTCGCTCGGAGCATCACCTATCGTAACCACCTGAAAAACTTCTTCCGACCATGCTCCGGAATTATCCTGCACTTTTAAATAGATTTTATGCGTACCCGCGGAAAGTGTTGATGTGCTGAAGGACGCGGATGTGTTTAAATCACCATCGACATTCGAACGCCAGTTATATCCGGTTATTGTTCCGTCAAGGTCTTGTCCTGAACCGGAAAAGCTTATTATAGCTTCGGGAGCTGCCGGATTTGGGGTTATTGATTCAATCGTGGCTACCGGCGCCACGTTCGCGTCCGGGACATACACAAACCTGACCGCGTCCGCGCAATAGCTCGTGGGATACCCGTTTACCGCAGTGATTTTCACCGTTCCGCCCACTGCTTTATCAAACGCGTATGTTCCCAGAAGATTCCATTTGCCACCGTTTGTCTGCTGGTTTATATTTATTCTCTCTGTACTGCCATAATAAGTTATATCTACCGGCGCACTGGTAGAACGTGATGAATATTCTGTCCACCACATATATACCTCATATTTTCCTGACTGTGATAAATCAGCATGCCAACTATACGTTGTCCCGCTGCGGCTCCAAAGTGAATTGGAACCATAGGGATTTGTTGCGCTGGACACCTGCCATGTCCCCGTATAAGAAGTACCGGGGGCGCCATTATCAATGATTACTTCCTGGGCATTCACATTACTAACACAAACTAAACTAATTAATGTTAGTAACAAGACAATACCGATAAAGTTAATTTTTTTACTGATCATTTTTTTTCAATCCTCCATTATTCATTATTCATTATTCATTATTATATGCTAATTTGATTTTATCCTCTTGTCACGCATAATAAAAAACTATTAATTTTTTTGGATAAATGCCAAATCTTATATCCAAAGACATTATCCCCGTTCCTTTCTCCCTAACTAAATCTTCCTTCACTTTCCCGTTTATAAAAACCCAAACTAATGTTAATATATTTATTTAGCACATTTCGTTCCAAACCAATGCAAAAAATGTATCTTATTATTATAACTATAGTTAATACTATGCCAAGGATTTGTTTGTCACTTTAATATCGTCAAAAAGTGTTGATTTTTAAAGACAACTATTCATACATACAACATACTATAAAAGTATAAAATTTGCTATTCCCTAATGCGTCAACTATCCTATTCTTTAGATACAATAGATACAAGCAATATCGCTTATAGTCGATGGTCGATGGCTGATAGCTTCAAACGCTAAAAGAGCTGCAAGCCACAGGCTACAAAATTAGCTCGTAAGCTCATAGCAACACTAAGTCACCCCCAACTGATTTTAAACGTAATCTGCTAAAAAACTCTCTCCATACAAAGGCGCCTTGAGAATTAATTCCATATCGTCTTCTTTGAATAAAAAAGGCTTAACCTGAAGAGCAAGTTGTTTTAACTCTTTTTCATCCATACTTTTCAAATAAGACAAAATAGTATCTTTAGCCGGAAGACTAATATTGTTTGCCTTCACTTTAGATTCAGTGATAAGTTCCCAATTGGGTTTATTAATCTCTACTTTGATCATTAAATTCATTCCGCGCTTATCAGAAATGCTATATTTTTCTATAACATCGTAAAAAATCAACTTGGCCGTAAAAAGGTTATTACGTTTTACGCAGGAAAGTGTTACGGAAAATCCTTCTTTGGATATATCTTCTCTGACTGTTTTCAGGATATCCTCAAATTCTTGATAACCCAAGCCTGTTGTATTAAAATCGAGATCTTCTGAAAATCGGGGCATTCTATAAAAATATCTCATCGCGGTACCGCCCATAAAAAAGAAATGCTTGCCGAATTTACGATTATAAATTGAACTTAAGGCCATAATTTGTAAATACTCTCTTACAATCGCTCTTTTCTTAATAACCGGAAGAGCATTGCTCTTTGCTTCTTCTAAAAGGTATTCCATGCTTAACATTTTGCCCATTTCTTTAATCTCTTTAATGCAGTTACTGTTTTATTATTAAAAAATTTAGCGTATTTTGACACTTTGCTCCAACTTAGTTTTTTAAGAATCTGTTTATCAAATCTTTCTTCATCGAAATTCAAAGAATCTTTTCGGCGGACAGAAAAATAAATAAAATCCACCAATGCTTTTTCTGTGTCCGCAATAAAAATCTTGACGCCCTCATATAACATCAGTTTATAACCGGTAAATGCCCTTTTTTGGCAGCTTCTATAAGAAAACCAGCCATACTTATTTTTAAACTCCCGAGTTGTCCGTGTTGTCACGGAAGTTACCTGAGCAGCTATATCGGGAATCAAGCCATAAATAGACAATGCTGCCTCAAGAGAAACATATGAAGGTGAATAAAGCTTATTAGCCACATAAACATCAGGGATATTCAACTCTAAGCCCGAGTCGACAAACTCATACAAATTTCTTTTTAGCTTTACAAACCGGCCCGTTTTAACCCAGCGAGTTAAGTCATTCTTGCTGGTTTTTAATTTTTCCTTTGGAAAAAGGTTTTCTACATCCCTTAAAGAAAAAATAAACAATTTATTCTTTTTTAAAGCAGAAGCAAGGTCAAGATATTTCATTTGTATAAATCCTTATTATTAGGGACTAATAGAAATAAGCATACAGCATATATCAATGGTATGAACCCCAGGGCAAGCCCTGGACCCTTTTTCCGCAGCAAGCTGCGGGGAATTAAACCAAAGACCCTTCGACTCCTTTCAGTCGCTCAGGGTCAATTCGCACTATGACTTATCAGCGCTTCGCTCTATAAGTCATTTGCTCATTGATTTAAAAACGAGAAACCAAATACAACGGATACCGGTGAACTTTATTAACCGGATCAAGCGACAAGTTATTCGCGCTGAAGATCGTTCTGTATTTGGGACTATACTTTTGAGCAAAAACTTTTAAACTTTTTGCCTGAGTTACACCCCCAGATTTAATTTCAACAGGAAGGACATCCCCGTTAACCTCTCTCAAGAACTCTACCTCCGCAGTCCCTTCTTTCCAGCAATACAGTTCCTTCACTCCCGAACAAATAAACTCCTGAGCAACAAAATTTTCCGCGAAGTATCCTTTGTAGGAACCATATTCATACTCCATGATAGTCTTTGGGGGTAAATCACTTAAGGCACCTAACAAGCCAACATCAAAAACATACAGCTTAAAACTGTTTTCCGTAGCATACGCGGCAAAAGGAAGTTGTCCGCTATTGACGATACGCGCTTTTATAATAAGGCCGACTACAACTAGCCAGTCGATACACCCTGCTAATCTTGAATACCTTCTAACTCCGGGAATAATCCCTTTGAACTTAAACTTCGCGGCAGAACCATCATGTTCCCTGGCTAATTGCGCGGGGATATTGCGCCACAATCTTTCGATATGCATAGAGTTCTGCTTACCAGAATGTTTTGCTATATCAGCGATATAAGTTGATATTAAATTATACTGCTTTTCTCTCACTTTTTGCAACGCGTTAAATAAATCGTCTTTATATTCCACAAAGGTTTTAACAATTTCCGGCAGGCCTCCTACGATAAAATATATTTTTAATTGTTCCCAAAGATGGCTATGAATAATCTGGGGTATGGACTCAAATTTCTTACGGCTACTAAGAAATTCAAATGATTTAGCATCCCCTGTGCCTTTCAAAAACTCTTCAAATGACAGGGGGAACATATTTAGAAATTCAACCTTCCCAACAGGAAAAGATTCATCAGACAGATGGATTCCCAGCAGTGAACCTGCCGCGCAAATGGCTAATTCGGGTAACTCTTCCTGAAAATATTTTAAACTGGTTAAAGCCCTGGGAACATTTTGAATTTCATCAAAAATAACAAGGCCAGTGTCTTTATTAATAGAAGTATTAAGGTGAAAACTTAAATCACGAAGTATATCGAAAGGAGCAATATCTCCTTCAAAAATCTTCGCCAATTGTTTATTTTTCTCAAAATTCAGGTAATGCGTTTGAGGAAAACATTCTTTGCCAAAAGCTTGGAGTATATAAGTCTTTCCAACCTGGCGCGCTCCTTTGATAATAAGCGGTTTTCGGTCTTTTTTATTTTTCCATTCTTTCAGTTTATTCCAAACATTTCTTTCCATAATTAAATTATGCCTTATTTGTACACTTTTTGCAATGACTTTTTGTATTTTTTATACATTTATAGATACGTCTTTATGTAATTCAAAATAAGCCATAAGATGCAAATGCGTAACTTTAATCGCTACAAGCTGCAGGCTGCAAGCCGTAACGTCACAAAAACACAAGCTGTCTCTAATCTTACTCTTGACTTTATATTTTTATCCATATATACTTTAAACAGAGGTGAAACATAATGGGACATACTATAAAAGTTTGCTATTCATGGACGTCAACTGTTATTCCCCTTCCCTTTTGCCTTCTGAGCTTAACCGCTTCAATTATTTCCAATTTTCTATATGAACACTGTTCAAAAACATTCTGGATAAACACAGTTCAAATGATTCCTTCTTATTTATAAATCCACAAATTACGATCCACAGATTACGCAGATTACACTGATTTTAAACCAGAGCACCCGGGCGCCAGTTTACAGTCAAAGTTCATAGTTCTTAATAAAACACGAATTAGCACAAAAATTTA
>JAKLQT010000094.1 GCA_022013205.1 Candidatus Omnitrophota bacterium
GCACAAACAATGCGATATTCTTCATTTTTAAAGCTCAACAAAAATATAATAATAAACAATAAAATATTGAAAAGCCTTAATCTGAAATATTGATTCATTGGTATAAAAGATAAAAATCTGGAAAACTTGCCTGCAAGAAAATATACAATTTCATATGAATTAAGCCGTGAGTGACCATGTACACTGAAAGTATCATTAATATCAGGAGAACAAACCTCGGGGGGTGCCCAGTGGTCATGATAATATATTGCTGCTTTTGTGTGAACGTATTCGTCAGGATGTTGATTGTCCTTACTCACGCTTGCCATAACCAGGCTTAAAGCAATTGCGAATAACAGTAAATATGGTATATAATTATAATTATTTATAATTTTTTTAACAAATGAGAACAAAATGGTCAGAAAAAGAGCAATAAAGATGATTTTTATAATTTCAACAGGATAAGAATAATTATAATTCGATTTCTGATTTAAATGAACTTCCAGTTGTGGATCTTTACCGGAAGTTATTATTTCAAGACCGTCTTGGCGATTATAAATTTCAGTAATATCGTGTAATGGAGTTATTCTTTTCATTTGCTCCATTGTCTCAAAATGAACTGGTTCATAACCGATCTGTTTTATTAAAATTCTTTTTATATTGATCTTTGCGGCCTTGTTTATTGGATCTATTCGAAGCCTTTTTATGGATTTTAAATTGGCCAGCAAAAATTTGTACTTATATTGATTTCTGTTAATAGTAACTGATGATGATTGTTTTTCGTTGTACGCCTGATTTTCTTCCGCCCAGTAAACCTTAAATACTCCATTAGTATCGGTTTGGAGTTCTACCTGTAAAAGTGCCTTATTCATAAAAAAGTAAATATATAAAGAAATAGAAATTATCACAAAAACAATTAAAGGAATATTGTGGTAAAGACTCTGTTTTGCAGCTTGAAGTTTGTCACTACTATAGATTTTCATATAAAATTGGTTATAACTTATTATTTGCTAAAATATTATATAGATTCCTTGATTAGTTTAAGTATATCTTTAGATTCTATCTGCTTTCCGTCTTAATTCATAAGTAGCTCTTTGATATCGTTCTTGCTATAGTTTTCAATATACATGCGATACCATACTTCTGCGTTACACAAGAGCCAGAGTCTATTACCGTGGTCCACTTTTTTACTTAGATGTGCTTGCAGTAGAGTATTTATAGCTGATTGATTCAAATAACCGTTTCTAACAAGGCTGGATTTGTTTAAAAATATTTTATATAACAGCTTGAACTCATCAGCAAGGAGATATGTTAGAGGAGACGAAAACCCCTGTTTTTTCTTGGCAATGAGTTCTGGCGGTAGATATTTTTTTGCCAATTCTACTTGAATATATCGTCGTTTTGTTCCTCTAACTTTATACTTGGGTGGTATTGCTGCACAAAATTCTGCTAATTTGTGATCTAAAAAAGGAGACCGCGCCTCAAGGCCATGCGCCATAGTCATTCTGTCCTGTATCATTACTGGATGATCAGGCATACGGGTCATGCTATCCGCATAAAGCATTTTGTCTATAGTTTCTTTTGCATTATCGCTATCGAAATAATCCTTGATGGAAGCTTCGGGATCAAACATATTTACATGTTTTCGAAATTTTTCCGTATAAAGGTTCTTCTTGTAACCATCTGAAAAGTAGAAGTAACTCAGACTCTTTGCATAACGCTCAGAGCCATTATAAAAAGACATCTGGTGCATCCATCTGAGTTTATGGCTATAGCTTCGATACCAGAACCCTTCAGGTACAAGGTTTAATAATTTTTCAAGAAGCATTTTACGGATAGAATCGGGAAGCATCGCATAGTAACTTGCAAATATGTTACCATAGTAACGATCATAACCGCCGAAAAGTTCATCCCCGCCATCTCCTCCTAAAACCACCTTAACTTTTTTTCTAGCCAGTTCAGAAATATAGTACATACAAACTGAAAGTGGATCAGAAGGTTCGTCGAGGTGCCATACCAAATCAGGAAGTTTTCGAATCAAAGATGGTTTAATCGTTAGTTCGTGATGTTTTGTTTTGTATTGCTCTGAAACGAGTTTAGCATACGGAAGTTCGCTATAGTTCTCATAAGGGACATCACCTGAAAAAGTGCTTATAGGCTTTTCGCTTACACGGCTCATCATGGCAACAACGAGACTGGAATCCATTCCACCACTTAAAAACGCACCAACAGGGACATCGCTTACAAGATGATATTTTACTGTGGATTCCAACCGATTATCCAGCTCTGCTAAAATTTCTGCAAAATTACCGGATAGCTTTGGCTCATATTTCAAATGCCAGTATCTTTGTATTGTAACTTTGCCATCACAAAATGAAAGAGAATGACCTGGTGGCAACTTTCTGACTTTACTAAACATTGAACGTGGAGGTGTAATAATCCGAATGGTAAGATACTCATATAAAGATTTGCAATCAAGCTCCCTTAATTCCGGTTTAATAGATAGCAATGCTTTTATTTCAGATGCAAAAGCAAACTCATCTCCGTCATGAAAATAATAAAGAGGCTTTTGGCCAAGATGATCCCTTGCCAAAAAAAGTTTTCTGTTTCGCAAATCATAAATAGCAAACGCAAACATCCCACGAAGATATTTTACACAATCTTCTTTCTTTTCTTCATAAAGATGTAATATGGTTTCAGTATCACTTTTTGTCTGAAAATAGTGGCGTTCAGTAAGAGTATCTTTTATTTCTTTGAAGTTATAAATTTCGCCGTTGAATGTAATCCATAGGGTTTTATCTTCATTGGCCATGGGCTGTCTGCCAGTATAAAGATCGATTATAGATAGTCGACGATGCCCCAATCCTATCGTACTATTTTTGTTTACATAAATACCTGAATCATCAGGCCCCCTGTGCCTAAGTGTATGATTCATTTTTTCAATGTCAGATTCTTTGACGCCTTTTGAACAAGCATATCCCGTAATACCAC
>JAKLQT010000095.1 GCA_022013205.1 Candidatus Omnitrophota bacterium
AAAAAAGACCCTTACGAAGAGTTTAAAAAACTTGTATCTAAAAAATATTTTTCACATAACCCCGATGATCCTGAAATTCAGAATTGGATTAAAAATTATTATCCATAATTATTGCTGCTTATCCAATAAAAACCCTGGTTCTTTTCTCCTAAAATATTGGACAATCGTCCAATATTTTAGATCTACGGATTTTTAGAATCTTTCAAAATCGGGTCTATTCGTTTAATAGCTTCTTCTGCTTATTTTTTATTGTTCATTATATTGTCTTCATCGTTCATTATAATGATATTTTAATATCTTTTAAAAGAAGATACAGGTGGAAGCGATCAATGGGAGATTCTTCAAAACCAAATTTTTTGTAAAATAATGCGGCATTATCGTCTTTCGCGTGAACTAGAACAGCACGGCCGCCAATAATATCCGCTGCGCTAACAATTCGAATCAGTGCGTCTTTTAGCAATCCTTTTCCTATACCGGTTTTTTGTTCTGTTTTATCAACAGCAAGCCGGGCGATAATAACAACTGGCATCGGGTGGAGAGAAAGCCCTTTACCAACTCGTGATGGCGCGTCCTCTTTTTTTACGAACCCGGGAGCTATTGTGTAATACCCTACAACGCGATTCTCTCTTGCGGTGACATATGTACGAGATGAGTTGTTTCGAATATTAAGATAAGCAAATTGCTGCAGATATGCATTAAGAGACTCAGACCCACAGTCAAAAGTATCAAGCACATGATATTTTTCCAGCAAAACCGGCGCTTTAAGTGGTAATTTTTTATTCATCAAAAACCTGCGAACTTGTAAAAAGCTGTTTTAATTGCGGGATCTCGCGTGCAGGCGCGTCAAGTGCGACACAAAAAGTATTCCATTGCTTCTCTGGTAAAGAAAAATGGAGTTTATCCGCAATAATTTCTTCCGCATCATTAAGAGCGCTATCAAGTATAAAAGCAGAAAGTTTTTTTTTGCAAAGAGAAGCAGCATATGCTAAAAAATCTTTTTGGGCAGTTTTTACTCTTAAATCAATCCTATTATCTTTTTGAATTATTTTTGACATTTCTTTCACATCCTTTCTACTATAAAATATACCATAGGGTACACACGTTGTCCATGTCCACACATTTATAAAAAATTCCATATTAACAGACTATATCTTTCTATATCTTTTTTTGAGGTGGGAGAACTTCTTTGCGTGAACTTCGGGTGAACGCGCTTAAGAGGGCTGGCGGGAAATGTCCTCAGGCGCTGAGGGTAGAGCTTGTGTGCCGCTGTTTTTTGCGGGACGCTGCTCTGCCCGTCCTGGTTTTGCTTACCTGGGTGAGACTGTGGTTTACATAATGCCCGTTATAGATGAAGTAGGTGCCCTGAATTTTCGCTTCTTTGAGAATACTTCCTATCAACGCGCATTATGTAAAAATTTCCCAGTCAGCGCTCTGGAAAACTTGTGCTGCGGGTGGGGCTTTTAGTCTTCCTGAAGGCGCTTCAGCGAACGCTTTTGAATTTACGAAAAAGTGGCTGTCTTGGGCTGGTCGTAGATGAGTTCGTCGTAATGTCGGATGCCGGTTTTACGTAATCTGTCTCTGATAAATCCTTTTTTAGACATATTATTAATCTATCGAATATTTTCCTTCCCTGCAAGCGTTTTTTTGCTCTATCGGAAAAATTTACTGGTAGAATGTGGACTTAGGGTATCTGGGGATGAGGCTTTGAATTGCCGAATGATAGGGATGTTCAAGCTGTGTTTTACCTTCTTGCCAGTTAAACTTTTATACTTTTATGGACGTCCCTTACTTACCCTCATCAAGGGGGGGGCAATGTCTTGCTACTGCTTGCCTGTACGCCACAATACTGGCGCGCAGGCAGGCTTTGTGGTGGGATGCTTTTGGCACGATGAGAAGTATATTACTTTAAAAATTAGCTCTTTTCTCTCTTGATACTCAGATTAACTGCGAATTCTATACTATGAGTTTGGCATAAAAAAATTTATCCGCCGAAGCCTATCTGCCCAGCGGATACTTAAATAGCGTAGGAGGACGTAGTTTAGTTTGACCAAGCTACGCTTTTCGTCCCATCCAATTGAATTAAATAGAACCGTCCCCTTTATTCTTCGTAACAACTAGTGGGGTGACCCTCTCTCTGTTGGAACTTCATATAGCCCCCAAATATTTACTTTAGCATGCGGTTCTTCTTGTCCCCAACACCGAGGTAACATGTCTTTTAGCATTTTTGCATCTTCTAAGTTAAGTAATCCATATTTATTTAATTTTTCCTTAAAAATAGCGAGATTGCCTTTTAATTCACCACAGTTTAAAATGGATGAAGTACAAGTTGAATCGGCTAAATCATAACCAAGAAAATAAAAATTTTCCAAATCCTCATTGCTAGTATTTACCCCACTTCGCATTTCAATTGCTAATAAATAGTATTGATTTTTTGAAGGTTTCGGAAGGCATTCTTTTACTTCATTTAAATCTTCATAACTACACTCATAATCCCCGCAATGTTCGACATATTGATTTAATTCCGCATCTATAGAACGAATCTCTTTAATGTTTTTCAAGTTTACCCAATTAATATATTGAGACCATTTTTTACTACCACTTGAAAATTTATTTCTAGAACTTAATAACATATTCTACTCCAGACATATTACGTAATCAATTTTTTGAAGATAGCATCTACAGGTTACGGGATTTTGATTGTATTTAAAATAATATATGTGTAGATGATCTCCACAACAAGGCTTATGGGGTCTACTCGGAGGTACCTTATCTATTCTAGCTCCCCACTTAGGCGGCTTAGGACAAGGTGGACATTTTTTCTTTCCCTTGCCTTGCCCATGATCTGAAATATCAGGCACTCCATCTTTAATCCCATCTCCAGGAATTCCAGGATAACCAGGATTCTTCCCTATATCAGGTATTGCAACCATCAACCCCCACGGATCCACATAATTTATAGGATTCGCTTCCACATACCCATAAAGATTAATCCCACCAGCTATTCCAATCGGATCCCTGCTTATGAACCTGCCTGTGTTGGAGTCATACCACCTAGCCCGGTTTATCTGGCATAGATTGTGTCCGAAAAAATAGGCTTAACTGCCGCTACCCGCGCGACTTCAAAGAACAGCTTACTTTTTTATTATATACCTTTTTTCCTTAAAAAAGCAACTTTATCAGCTC
>JAKLQT010000016.1 GCA_022013205.1 Candidatus Omnitrophota bacterium
AATAGTCCCGTATCTCAAACCTTCGGTGTCGTTACCGGCAAAGACAAATTGAATCGTAGAAAAGAATGACTCAATAAACTCTTTTTGTTGATTGACGATACTCTGGCGGATACCGTCGCCAATAGACACAATGCTTCGCTTGAGTTCAAGCACTCCCATGGCAATACCGTTCACATACAAAACAATGTCCGGCCGCTTTTCGCGATTGCCTTGAATCGTCACCTCTTCGGCAATGGCAAAATTATTATTTTCCGGATTTTTCCAGTCAATCAACTGTATTTGTTGATTATTTTCTCCGGCATTTTCTACAACGCCGATACCATAGCGAAGCAATTTATAAACATTCTGATTATTGGTGTAGAGGCTTTCGCTGTAATTGTTGGCGGTGGCGCGAAGTTTATCCAGGGCGCGCGCGATCAAAGTATCGTTATACCCGCGACTGGACAGATATTTACTCACTTCTATATCTTCAATATTACTATTATCCGCTCGCTCTTCCCGGTTACCCAGATATTTGTATTTAAGCCGGCCGCGAAACAACGCCACAATTCTGTTTTGTGTAGCTCTTTCTATTTGACCGACTTGACTGTTTGACATGATATAATAAATCTCCTGGATAACCTTACTCAAAAAGTTTTAGATACCGGCTAAAAACAAAAATTCTGTTTCTTTTGTAGCCGGTAATTTCCTTGAGAATACCTAAATTTATAAAATCCTCAATCAATCGCAGCGCTGTGGAAGTATTTATAGAAAGTTCTTTTGAAATTTCCTGGCTGTCAATAACCGGCTTACTGTATAGATAATGCAAAAACTGCTGAGCAAGTTTGGCCTTCCTGCCTAGAGAAAGAATATCCCGATATTCAATTTCCTGACGCAAAATAATAATGGACTTAAATGTATCTATCGAATTTTCCGCGGTTTGCTTAATACCGGCCAGAAAATACTTAAGCCATTGCGTTAAGTCATTGTGCGTGCGCACTCGCGTCAAATTATCGTAATAGAACGCTTTGTTTTGTTCAAAAAACGCGGACAGGTAAAGCGTGGGTTTTGAAAGCAATCCTTTGCTTACCAGATATAAAGTAATCAAAAGCCGCCCGATCCTGCCATTGCCATCTAAAAAAGGGTGTAAAGTTTCAAATTGATAGTGCGCTATGCCAATCCGAATTAGATGAGGCAACGGATATTCTTCATTATTTAGGAACTTTTCAAAATCTGACATCAAATCAATCAGGTCATCCTGATGCGGAGGAATAAAAACCGCGTCATTCAATGTGGCTCCGCCGATCCAGTTCTGACTTTTACGAAATTCACCCGGAAGTTTATATTTTCCTCTAACGCCCTGTAAAAGCGTGCTATGAGTATTTCGTAACAATCTATTGGAAAGAGGCAGTTTTTTTAACTCAACAATAGCTTCATTCATCGCCTCGATGTAATTCTGAACCTCCTCCCAGTCATCGCGCTTTTCCGGATCTATATACTCCTCTTTCTGTACGGCTTCCGCGATATTCGTCTGAGTGCCTTCAATCCGGCTGGAAGTTGTGGCTTCTTTAAAGATATGCATTTTAATGAAAAAATCAATATCAGGCACTAATTGCGAAAAAGCGTTTAATTCGCCTAGTTTAATGTCCGCTTCACTCAGTAGATGAATCAGGTTATTATCGCTCATCTGCCATTCAATATTAACCGGGTTGGGCAAAAAACTTTTGTATTGATACTGCTGTTTATCCTTGCCCGAGATAAAATCGTTAATATCCATTGAGATTTCTCCATTTTCTGCAAATAAAAACTTTCTTAATTGCACTTAAGCCGCTATCTGCAATTATACAATTTCTTATCTGCATTTGCAAGATCAATTCAACCTTATTTTACCAGTCAATAATTGCTGCATCATCCCCTGCTTGAGCATAATGTATTTATTCCGCTTTTGCTCCAGGCTCTCTATATCAGCGTCCATATCGAATAAGATGGTAGCAATAGCGGTTTGTTCAGTTTTATCAACAGGATATTTAACAGTCATTTCTCTAAATTTAGTTAGTGAAATAACATATCTTTTCCCTGATCCTTCACAAATAGTTTCTGCCTGATCTAAAAAATTCTTTGTCTTAAAAATATAAGTTCTAAAAACTAAATCCCAATCGTCAAATAATCTTAGTCGATCTACGTGGTAACTATAACCCGCGTCGGGAATATCCTCCATGGCAACAGCAGAAATTCCAATGTCCCAGCGCATTTCAGACGACGGTGTAAAAAAAACATCTCCCCTTTTTACTGCACATCTTTGAGCTTGAGCTGTCGGCGCAGTAACCCAGTGATTTAAGTCTTTTGAATAAATGAAATCATTTCGGAAGACATCCAAATAATTAACTAATCTCACAGGGACTTCATCTGGTTTTGATTTTTTATCGATTCCGGCTCCGGCGAGTTCTCCAATCTCTCGCAACTTCTTCACCTCCCACTCCCCACTAAACCCCGGCAATCTTTTTTTACCGGTGAGGAGCTGTTGCATCGCGCCTTGTTTGATGGCTTTTTTTTTGGCGATCAGTTTTTCCAAGCGTTCAATCAGCGCGTCAGTGTCGGAGAGAACAGTGGCAATGGCGGTTTGTTCGGTCTTCGATTTTGGAATACTAACTTTAAACTCATGAACATCGTTTCTATTTAATGTAGGAACTCCAGAGCCTGTTCTAAATCTTTCAATTTTTATATGAGAATACAAAAAATATACATACTTTTCATCATTTCCCTTGAAATCAGTAACCCAAAGAGTTGTATTGTGTGGCCAATACTCTTTTTCAATATAATTAACTTTGCCTATCGTTCCTGACCTGCCCGTTACTACTCCGGGGGCTTTTGCCATTGCCTTATCGTGAAAATTCAAAATTCCATTGGAGTATACAACAGGGAAAGGACCTTTTCTAAGCTGAGAAGTTGGCAAATCAAATCCTCTTTGCAGTGGGGCAACATTACTCAGCTTATTTATCTCCCAATCCTCCGGGATTACTCCCAGCTCGGTTTGTTTGTAGCCTGTTGGTATTTTAGTTATAGTTTGCTGCATAATATACTTTAAAAGGTTACAAACTGTGATTTCTTAAATGTCTAAAAATTGAGAGTCAATAGCGAATCAAGTTCTCGTTTATAACATGACAGCATCCTTGCTTTTGATAACGTAATGTCAAAAACCACAGATGAACACAGGTAAACACAGTTAAATGATAAATCTTTCATATTGCAATTTTGTCTTAGCAAAGTTTATAATTAACCCTCGCAAGTGAATTCTCATATATTTTTTCAAGTAGTCCACATCCTAACGTATTATGAACATTACACGCCGAAGTTATTATTTCACGAGTTAGTCCGACTACCGCTATACCATACCTCTTCCTTGCTTCTTTTGTGCTTGTTGGGAAGCGGATAACAGTCAGGTGCAGCGATTTGCCCGTTTATTTTTTAGCCACGGATTTACACAGATAAATCACGGATTTTAATAAACAAATCGTTTGAATTCCACTTCTTCCTTTCAAAAATTTATAAGCAACCCCACTCCGATCCCTGTTGCTTTTAATTGATTTAATATTTGAGCTTCGTCTTTGGGATTATATTCGGCAGATACTTCTTATTCCGTGTTTAATCCGTGTTTATCAGTGGCTTTATTTTTAAAAGGCTA
>JAKLQT010000096.1 GCA_022013205.1 Candidatus Omnitrophota bacterium
AATATATTTCTATGTGTGACTTAATTTTAGCAAACTCATATAGCCTTGCCGGAAACTTTAAAACTCAAAACAACGATCTTCGATTTTAGGTCGGCTGCTTTCGGGGACAGCGCAGCTGCGCATCTTCAGAAGCTGAGGTCAGTTATTCCATAATTGCTTATAAAGAAAATAACTTTTCCGCAATTGTCTTAAATATGGGCTGTTTTCGCCATTTGCCTGAGCGGCTATACCTAGGTATTCTTCAGAAGACCAGCCATCAGGAAACGCCAGCGAACAATCATTTGTTTTTTCCTGGGTATCCTCAGGGCCATGAGGACTTTTCCACCATTCATCAAGCCACTCAAAAACAATGCCTCCTAAAACATTACCGTCACCTTTTCCTCCTGCAAGATTATATTCAATATCTTCCCAGCACCCTTTGTGCCATGCTGCCTGGTTATCTTCATCTATGCTTTTCAGCTTAGTGTTAAATGTGTCACAGCCATATTCTGTTATGAGAATTGACCTATCCATTTTATCTCGTACCCTTTCCCATAATGCCCCCAAACCATCTTTATCTGGATAATAATTTATTCCTAAGATATCAATTTGAGGGGCATATTGACCGTAATATTCAATTAAATCCGTACCGAAATTACCCACTGCCACCGGATGGTCTTTGTCCAGATCATGGATCATCTCCGCAACTTCATTTAAAAATTTTGCATAGGCCTGCGGTTGTTTAAAAGCAAGCGTTCTGGTTGCATTCACTCCCCGATAATCTCCCGACATATTATTTTCATTGCCTAAAAGCCACATTAAAACATATGGCTCATCTTTATGATCCAGGACTATCTCTCGTATAATCTCTTTCATCCTCGCGCATTGCTCTTTATCAGTGTAATCAGTGCCCACTTCCCAGTTTGCCCCAGAACCGATGGTATAGGCCCCTAAAAAATCTCCTATGATAACACTTATGCCGTATTTATAATGCAAGTCTCTTAGAAGTTCTTTGTTAAATGATTTTTTGTCGTATTTATTGTTAGTAGGCACGTGATAATACCGGATGGTATTACAGCCCATATCATTGAGCAACCTGAAATCGCCTACGATTTTCTCATTTTTATCTCTAGTATTATTTGCATTTTCATCTACCCATGATTCGTAAGGAGCATCAATAAGGCCGTTTCCGTTATCATCAACAAACATCCAATTTCGTAATGTATCCTTATGGGGACTTTCTCCTATTTTTGTCGGCTTATATGTTATCCCTTTAATTATAAAGGATTTGTCATTAACAAGCATCTGCCAGTGTCCATTTTCATATTTGACTAATTTAATCTTGCCGGCGCCTCTTTGTTCAACTATTTTCAAATCCTTAAGGCCTGGAGCAGATTCTTTTGTTGTCTTCACAAATCTGCCCGGGTCAAACTTTATTAGATCATTGCCTAAATTTGTATCGTTGCCGTTTTTAATTTCGAAAAATGCCCCTTCAAGCTTGATCCCTAATTCCGGATACCTTCTGCATAATGCGTATATTTTATCAATTGCCGCCGGGGCAATGTACCATACAAAAGAATTATCGCCGCTAAAACAAGCTGAACGGGGGAAATGGATTAAAATCGCCTGATAGGCCTTAAGGGCGTGCATAATAAGGCCGGCTTCTTTGAGCGCATTTGCAGTAAAAAAAAGCTTTATTCCCGGTTTTTCCTTTACCGTTGCCCAAACAAAAAAATCAGCAACCGGATCGGATGTGTAAACATGATCCCAATAAGAACCAGAAAGCCTGCCTTGCGCCTTTAGCTTTTTATACTCCCTGTTTTTTTTAACAAGGTCTGCGTTGGGGAAAATCCCCTCACCGACTGCCGAGGCTAATCCCTTTCTCTTTTTAATGCGATATTTGTAGCGCGTGGTACCAATATTTTGAAATTCTCCATATTTAGAATAGTCTATAATATTCAGCTCGCCAGGGGAATCAAGTTCTAAAAGAGGTTTAGGTGGTTTGTTTAAAAAAGGTTTGGTTGTTACGCAAGAAATATTCAATAAACTGAGCAACAAAAAAAATAGTAACGTTTTCTTTTTCATAGGATACCTCCTCAAAATAGTTAATTTCTATAGCCGGTAAACAAGGCCTGCTACCCTGAAATATACTGCGCGCCGCAACGAAGGCATATCGGCAATGATTTCTCTTGCAAATAAGCCCTGAATTTTTCTGCTCTCTCCTTTTTCCAAATCTCACCCAATGTATTATAAAGAATGCTGCCTATTATATAATCGGGAAAATCAACGCAAAAATTAACGTCGCCATTTGGCTGGATGTCCGCCAAAGCCCACGGATTACCGCAGGTATGCTTTTTTGCCTCTTTAGTGCAATTGCTAAACCAAACCGTATATTGTTTTTCGGAAAAATCCATAAAGGGCACATAAACAATATCTTTTAAGTTCTTCTTAAAATGCCTCAATAATGCGGTAAATTTTTTTATATCGATTCCCGATGTCTCATGATGAAACCCCCTCCAGGAACAGGCAGGAGAATTGAATTTTTCGCGCATGATTTTTTCGTAGCTGGTTCCAATTTTCCGACAGAAATAATAATAGGGTACAAGGGTAATATGACTGATTTTTAACTGCCGGGCAACATCTGGTATTTTATCCAAGCCTTGATAAGAATACGGGCTTATAACAAAGCATAATATTTTAGGAATAGAAATGCGGTATCTTTTTTCAGCCGCGCGAAGCGCTTGCAGACCGTCCTGTATCTTTCTAAAGCTGCCCCTCGCCCCTCTAACGCTGTCATGAATATTTTCTGGTCCGTCGATAGACACCACAAGATTATCCACAGCTAACCTGGCGATATCCCCGGCGTATTTTCCTAAAAGCATGCCGTTGGTATCAATAGAAACAAAAATATTCTTTTCTTTAATAAACGATAATAGATCGATCATCGGCTGGTAAAGAAAAGGCTCTCCTCCGCGAATCAGCAATATTGTCCCTTTATGATGCGAAATCTCATCCACAATATTTTTCCAAACACCAAGAGGCAGGCGGCTTTCTTTTTGAAGGCTATTTATTTTGTAATAGTTCAGCTCTGGGAAGAATAGAGTCTTATCCAGCCGCTTCCCGTGGACGGATGTTGCTTAATTTGAGGCCTGGAATCGGTCTAAAGCGGTGGAGAGATGGCGGTGAGCAGGA
>JAKLQT010000097.1 GCA_022013205.1 Candidatus Omnitrophota bacterium
ATGGAGAATAAGGCCGAGCAGATGGCGCAGGATGTTCTTAAAGAGCCTGTATCCAAACATACTGAGTCGAAGGCATATACAGTGCTGGGAAAAGTTGCTCTAAGCAGGCAGGATGAAAGCACCGCGAAGCAGATGTATCAGAAGGCGCAATTCAGGGCATATCAAAGTAATGATATGCAATTATTCAAGGATATGACAAAGACATTGGCAAAAATAGACAGTAATAATCAGGTGCTTAGTAATGTAGAATTATTAGAAGAAAAGATAACAGAAAAGAAAACAACTTTCGTGGAAATAGCGCCGCTGATAGATAATTTGGCCAAAGGCTTAAGCAGTTTAGCGGGTATGGATGAGCATAAATATAAAGAACTGGGCCAAAAGCATGGAAATATACAGCTGGCTTATAAGATGATGCTTGGACAGGGACAGGATATGGCCAATCATTTTACGGGCATGGTTGATGCGTTAAACAAGGAAATTTCTTCAAAGGACACAGACGAGGGCAAAGTAGAAAAAGCAGTAACGAAACTAAGAGCAATAATGACAGAGTTTACCGGTACTAAAGAGATAACAGATGTAACAAAGGTAACGGTAACTGAGGGCAAACAGTTAAAAATAGGAGAAAGCAAGCAGGTAGTAAAAGAAGACGGGTTTATGGCAAATATGTCTGATCAAAAACGGACAGAGACACGATTTAAACTGGCGGACGCGGCATTGGTATGCGCGGATTATTATGATCGGACACACCAGGCAGAGAAAAAACAGGAGATGGAGAATAAGGCCGAGCAGATGGCGCAGGATGTTCTTAAAGAGCCTGTATCCAAACATACTGAGTCGAAGGCATATACAGTGCTGGGAAAAGTTGCTCTAAGCAGGCAGGATGAAAGTACCGCGAAGCAGATGTATCAGAATGCGCAATTCAGGGCATATCAAAGTAATGATATGCAATTATTCAAGGATATGACAAAGACATTGGCAAAAATAGACAACAATACACAAGTGGTTGATATTATAACAAATCTAGAGGCACTGGCAAAGCAAACTGGGGGGAAAGAAACAGCTTTATTTATTGATAAACTGGAAGAAGATGGCAGCTTAAATGAACTTTCAGAAGGTATTAGCCGTTTATCAGGGATGAATAAGACGGTGTTTAAAGACTTATTGCAGGAAGGCCGAGGTATTGAGCTGGCTTATAAACTTACCGGATTGCAGGATCGGGATAATATTGAACATTATGAGACTATTATAAGCGTTTATAAGACACGGCTTAAAACAGCTTTTGGGAAAGATGATCAAAGCGGGATATCCGAAAATATATTATTAATAGAAAAGAAACTGGATAAATTAGCCGGCTTGATGAATGTCTCCGGTGGCCTCCAAAGCGTGGTTAAAACTTTAAACATAGCACAAGATTATATGAGTTTGGCTGATTTTAGTGAAAAGATCGAAAATAGCTCTAAGCAGAAGGAATTATTGAGTAAGGCTGAAACTAATGCTTCTTTGGTGTTAAAGAACGCGCGGCCGTCAGATACAAACATTAAAAGTCAGGCGCAGATGGTGCTGGCAGAAATGTATGCCGCAAGAAACGATTTATACTCGGCAAAAGAACACAATATGAAGGCAGCCAGTTTAATTTTGGATAAGGAATCAATCAGTACAGAGGACATAAAGTTATACAATACTGTCGCGATTCAGCTGGCTGAAATTGGTTTTACCGAAGATGCGGAGAATAATCTGAACAAAGCATCAGCGGTTTTAAACACGAAATCGTCTGAAACTGTGGAGACTCAAAAATTACAACTGTTAGACGGTTATAGCGGCTTAGCTGAGATTTATAAGGATAATGGTAATAAGTCTAAATCGCGGGAAGTTAGTCGGAAAGTTCAAACAGAGTATAAAAACCTATTAAAGCCGGAAGTTAAAAATATCCAGTTAAAGATAATTGCACATAAAAAACTGGGAGATATAAATAAAACGGAAAACAACATTTATACAGCAAGAGAGCATTATGCTAAAGCTAAGGCGCTTGTTCAGCAGAAAAATGAAACTATTTATTTAAGAAGTGAAGCTAAATACAAGGGGATAAGCCTGGATAAGATGAATACGTTGATGGAAACTCCTAAGAACGCGGAAGCTCAGGAAATAATTTCAGCTGCGCATCAGTTTGCTGAAAATATTAATGATATTGAGATGACTATAATTATGAACGAAAGTACAGAATGGGGTTTTGAATCGCCGGTTATTAGCAAACTCGCGCTGGGGGCAGTATCCCTAAGAAATAATAATTTTGAACAAGCGGAAACATCATTCGCGGAAGTTTATAACTTAACTGCGAATGTTTCTGAATTGAGTAAGTTAAAAGAACACGCGATTGAATTAATAGAACAAGCTTCAGTAAGAAAAGAGGAGGCAAAAGTAGTTGGGTTTTATAATCAAGGCATTGGGCATTACAAAAACAACAGATTTGATTTTGCGATTAAAAGCTTTGAACAGGTGATTGATGCTGGAAAAAACAACCCGCGGCTGACTAAGCCTAAGCTTGTTGGCCTTGCCTATGTTGGCTTAGGCGATGCGTGTAATAATAAAGCTATTCAAATAAGCGGCGCTGAAGAAAGAAAAGCTTTGTTTAGTCAAGCTAAAGAAAATTACAATGCGGCTTTAAAGATAAATCCAGATAATATTGAAGCGCGTCATGGTTTAGGCCTGGTTCTCTCTAACCAGGGTAAGTTTGAGCAGGATGTTAACTTGTTAAAAAATGTTCCGACAATTTCCTATGACAACATTGGTTATGAGCCGCAGGCAAACGTAACAATCGCTAAAAATATGGACAAAAGAGCCTTTGAGAAAGGAGATATCGGCCTGGTTGAATATTTTTCCCGTTTTAACAAATTAGACAAAACAGAAACAAAGATAGCTGATGATTTTGATATTAAACCTGATTACAAGATAAACGGCTGTGATGTATTTATTATTGATGCTCCTGACGGTTTTTTATCTAAAGTCGGGCAGGATGAACAGCATGTCTCAGCAGGGTTAAGGCGCGGAGCGGAAACAGGGAGTGTTGTAGTCTATATTTCCCGCGCCAAGTTTAACGAGATGAATGACGCGGAATTACGTAAAGTTGTCGCGCATGAAAAAAGTGAAGTTACCTATCTGAGAAAGGAAGCCGAGCACAGAGCATGGACATTGGATACAATGAGCAGTTTCCTTAAAACTCCTGAAAACACGGAAGCTCAGAAAATGATTTCCGCGGCGCATCAATTTGCCGGGAAAATCGAAGATATAACACAAGGTGTAGAATTACCGTCTGCTGTTATTGATAAGCTCGCTGTTGGAGTAGTATCCCTGAGAAATGATGATTTAGACAAAGCAGAAGCATCATTCACGGAAGTTTATGAGTTAACGGCAGATATTCCTGGATTGAGTAAATTAAAAGGATATACAATTGAATTAATGGAACAAACCACGCTAAGGAAAGAGTATGTACAAGTATTTACGTCTTATCAACAAGGCATTAGCCATTACCAACAAGGTGTTTTTGATTCCGCGCCTGAAAGCTTTGATTTGGCGATTGAAAGCTTTAACCAGGTGATTGAGGCCGCAGAAGGCAAGCCGCGGCTGAATAAGCTTGTTGCTAAGGCGCTTGTTGGATTAGGCATGGTGTATATGCGCAAATATAATTTTGAAAAAGCAGAAGATGTTTTTGAAAAGGCCTCTGGAAAAGCCTCGGAATATACAGAGTTAAAAGAATTAGTAGGAAATACAAATTTGCTAAAGGAGTCTGCTGCAAAAATGCAGTTGGTGTCTAAAATTGAAAAAGCAGTGGCATCTCTAAGTGCAGGGATAAATGCTTTTGATGATGCTTTTGAAAAAAAGAGTAATTATAAAGAAGCTATCACTCAATTTTCAGAAATAGCACATATGGAATCAGAAAATATTAACCTGAAAAAGATATACACTAGCGCTCAGTTCAATTTAGCATTAAGTTATTTACAGGCGGGTGAAAAAGACAAAGCAAAGATAGAGATTGGTGAATTTATAAAAAGAGTAAAAAAGGATAATCTTTTTAATGAATCAACTCAGCTGGCAAAAGCATATTCTGTAGCGATTCAAATTGAGGGAAGGCTTAAATCAGAGGGTGTTATAAACGCGCTGCTCAGTCCTGAGGCGCGGGACAATACGATTGCTGAAGTTGTTTATGTTAACGCGAAAGGCGAGATTGCCGCAGCACAGCTAAATGGAAGATTTGATGCTGAAAATAATAATCTTGTGCTCACTAATGTGGATAGTAAAGACGGCCGTGAAATAGTAATCGAAGTCAAGGGTAAGGCAGCTCAGGACACATTAAACAACGTGATCGCGAAAACAGGAAAACGCTTGGAAGGCAATAATGCTTTATTGGCTAATGAAAGTGGTATTGTGGAGAAGATAAATGCGGCGGTAAAGGGAAAAGAGATTTATGCCTTAGGAATAAGCCTTGACAGTGTTATGGGATTTGCCAACAGGGAGAAAGAAGTATTTATCGCGGAATCTCTGTTGAACCATAAGGATCCGGAAGTACAGGAAATAGCTGTTTTCCTTGAGTCCGGAAAGGCTTACTTCGCGAAAGAAGAAAATAAATTACCGGAAGATATACTAAGCAGCTCTACTTATCTGAGCGGCTGCGGCAAAGAGGTAAGAAACGCAGCAGCTAAGATTGAAAATATTAGCGGAATAAAAAATGAACAGGAATTTATTGAAGCAATAAATAATCAGTTGCCTGAAGAACGTATTCTTAGCTTCTCTGAAACTGCTTTGATACGTTATAACTGGGAAAAAGGGGAAAAATCTATACTTGGATTGATGGATAGGCTCTTTGGCAAAGAGGCAAACGAAAAGTTCACGCAGGCAATAAAAGATATCAGCGCGGCGCAGAAGCCTGAGATTACGGCTGAAGATGTGTTTGAAACGCCGTCTGAGAAGATTCAAAGTTTGCGTATTGAAAAAATTGAACTTAGCATTGGTGAGGAAACGGCAATTGCGTTAAATAGGCTTTTTACCAATGACTTAAAGTCTACTGCTGCTAAAATAGATAACATGTTAAAAACAAATGAAGCATTCGGGAAAACTGAATATATGTTATAATAAAATGTTCTTATTAGGAAATAATTGTGCCTATACCCTGGTTAGGCAGTGTTAAAAGCTTTATGAAAAATTGGAGGTAAAAATGAAGGGAATAAATATTTTTCGGCTTACTTCAATCGCGGTGAGTATACTGCTTATGATTAATGGCTCGATTTTTGCTGCCAGGGGTGCCCCTGTACAGCCGAAGGATGTTGGTATTGAAGACGTTCTCAATATTAAAATTCCCTCAAGCTGGGGCATAGTCCGCGATTCGTACAATTCCGGCACAGACAAATTGATAATAAATATTCAGGATGCCCATTGTGATTTTCTCGCCCAGGAAAACATTTCTAAAATTCTTGGCCGCTTGGCCTCAGAGTACCGGCTAAAAGTTGTTGCTTTAGAAGGAGCCTCAGGGAGGGTGGAGAACCCTGTGCTTTCTTTCTTCCCGCAGGAGGATGTGAAAAAAGAAGTGTCCATGTACCTTGTCAGGGAAGGCAAGCTGACAGGCGCGGAATATCTGGCCATTACAAGCGATTACGGATTAAAACTGTACGGGGTCGAGGATATGCGTCTTTATATGGACAATCTGGAGGCTTTTCAGCAGTCACAGCCTTTTAAGAATGAAGCCAAAGGTTATTTCGTAGATTTAAAGCAAGCTCTGGATAAGCTTAAACCCTATCTTTATAATGACGGGCTTAAAGAATATGATGCTTTAGAGGAAAAGTACTCAAGCAAAAGGATATCATTTGATGAGTATGTGGCAGCCCTTTTTCGTTTAATGCAGAAAAATGGATTAAATAAGGTTGAATATCCGACTTTTTTTGAATTACAAAAAGCAGTAGAGCTTGAAGCTAAGGTAGATTTTCAAAAAGCCGATACTGAGCGGACCAGCTTGATAACTGAGCTTGCGCAGTTAATTATTGATAAGCAGGACATATCGCTGCTGGTGGAAAAAAGCCTTAATTTTAAAAAGGGAGTTGTAAGCGCCGGTGCGTTTGCTGGTTATTTGAAGGATCTCGCGTTTAGGATGAAGCTTAATATGGCCGGTTATCCTAATTTCAGCGCTTATGAAGAATATATAACTAAATATGAGGAAGTGGCAAATGAAAACCTGTTTAAGGAGTTAAAACAGATAAATACAGACCTGAAAAATGTTCTGTATACTGATGCTGGCCAGAGACAGCTTGATGTCTTATATCAGAATCTCGAGTCATTAGTAAAGCTTGTGGATATTAAGATGGTAAATGAGGACATTGAATACTTTTTCAAAAACCGTGCTCAAATAAATTCAGAGGAGTTTAGAAAATTTATTGAGCCGCAGGCCTATAAACATAAACTTTTAATTAAACTTCCGCCAAAAATTTCTTTCCTGGATGTCTGTATCCCTGCCTGGGCTAAGTTTTACGAGCTTGCTGATATGAGGGATACCGCTTTTATTGAAAAGACGCTCCAGTATATGGACCTCGACAACGAGAATTACGCGGCATTGATAACCGGAGGTTTTCATACCGGGCAATTAACCAGGATCCTCAAATCAAAAAAGATCTCCTATATTGTGATCGCCCCCAGGGCATCTGCAAGCGGCGATAGCGTGTATTTTAACATAATGCAGGGAGGCAAGACAAGATTAGAGCAATTCCTTTTACAGCTTCAGAGTACGCTTGGCCCATTTATAGGCGGCCTGGATCAGAGCAATCTCTCTGATGACTTAAAATCAAAAAATCAGGAAAAACTTGAACTGCAGGTGGAGTCGGCAGCGGCTATTATGGCGGTTAATGTGATTGCCAATAGTGATACTGCTGATGGTGTTAAGTGGGGGGATGTAAGAACTGCGGTTAAAGAAGCGATAAATATCAGTTTTGAAAATTCCGGAATGCCTTTAGAGCAAACAGAACATCTAGGGGCAATAGTTGATAACATTATTAACAGCCTTGAAAAACAGGAAAGTCAGGGAGCACTGCAGGTCAGTGATGGAGCACTTACTATTGATCTTGGAGGGGGTAAATCGGAAAATGTGCTTGTGTATGGCGGGGTTGAGGGGTCTAAAATCTCTGTCATCGCAAAAGCTGACGCGCCTTTAGTGATCGCGTCTTTAGGATTGACTCCTGACTCAGGCACACCTGTAGCGGTGAATCCGGCTCTGGCAAGCGATGAAACAACGATCGCGGACATACTTTTAAGTAAGATGGAAAGCTCAGATGAAAGCTCAGATATGAGCTTGAGTGATAAAGTTAATGTCAGAGTTGTCTTAGATGAAGCATCAAGTATGCTTAAAAGTGGTGCTGAAAATCAAAGCGTTCTTTCTTCACTGAAGGTAAAATTACAGGATGGCGGGCTTAGCAAACAGGATACAGATGATTTTATTTCTATGATTGTCGTGGCGGATACAAACCTGGCATCAAATCCGGTAATAGTTCAGGCTGCAAAGCATGTAGCTGTTGCTATAGGATTGGACAGCAAGGACACGAAGTTGATGTCTACTTTGCAAACCGGCATCGCAAGAGTTATTAGTTCTGATGCAGGTACAAAGCCCGAAGCAGTAAAGCAGCTGGCAAATGAAATAAACGCAGACGCAGGGACTTTATGGGCTGTTATAGATTCAGAGATAACTGTTGCCGGTTTGTCAACAAATCCTGTAGTTGCTCAAGCAGCTAAACAGGTTGCTGTATCCATAGGGCTTGATGAAAAAGATACTGGTTTGATGTCAACATTGCAAACAGGTATTGCCGGAGTTATGAGTGCTCCAGCCGATACAAAACAAGAAGCAGTGGCTCAGTTAGCCAGTGAGATAGGCGTATCCGCGGATAAATTAGTGACATTTGGTAATTTAATTGATACGGAGGTATTTGTTGCCAGTTTGTCTGTAAATCCAGTCATTGTCCTATCCGCTAAGAAAGTAGCAATTAAGACCGGACTTGATAATGCTGATACGGGATTGATGTCAACATTACAGATAGGTATTGCCAGAGTTATAAGCGCGCCGCTAGGCACAAAGCAGGAGGCAGTAACTCAGCTGGCAAATGAGATAAATGTAAATAAAGATACTTTAGGAAGTATTATTGATACAGAGGTTAGTACAGCAAGTTTAGCGACGAGTTCAATAACAATTCAGGTAGCTAAACAGCTGGCCCGGTATCTCGGAATCACTGATCCGGAACTAATTGCTGAGATTATGCCTGTGCTGCAGACAGGTATAGCTGATGTAATGATGTCAAAAACTGATGCAATCCAAAATCTGGCAAAGGCCATCGATAAGGTAGACTCTAAAATCGATATTACCAAACTTGATGGAAAGATGATGAATGCGGGTTTAAAAGATGTAAATTTATATTCCAATCTCATAACTACGCTGGTTTCAGACCAGGTAGTGCAGGAGCTTGGACTTGATCCAGGCGTCATGCCTATAGTTCAGATAGGTATTGCTGAGTTTATGGCTGCCGGAACCACCACAGCCAAGGCAAAGGTTGCTGATAAGATCATAGCCCAGATAAGCGATATGACAGGTGTTGATGTAATAGATAGGGATACCTTGGTAAGTATTATTGATGTTAAAATTAATAGTGCAAATCTTGCTTTAAACCCGGTAACTGTTGACGCCGTGGAAAAGCTGGCAAATAAGTTAGGCATTACGGAATCTAAGATGCCTGAAGTAATGCCTGTTCTTCAAACAGGAGTAGCCAATATTATGCTTGCCGTGCTAAAATCAAAAACAGAAGCAACCAAACAGCTTGCTCAAAGCATAAGCAGTGATTTATCAAGTCCTGTCGAAACAGATGTCTTAGGCAGCGTTGTTGATTTACAGATAAATAAATCAACTATGGCCGCAAATCCAACAACAGTCACGGCTTCAGAGCAGATAGCTGAGGATATAGGAATAGGAGAAGAGCTAAAAGCTGAGATGCTGCCGATTATTCAAGCCAATGTTGCTCAGATTATGAGCGCGCAGTCTCCTGAAACAAAGACTTTGGCAATGGATAGTCTTATAGCGGCTTTAAGTACAAGGACTGAGGTGGCCCAGACAAAGGCAGAGCTAAAGGAAACAATAAATAACAGTATTACAGCAGCATCAGTTACTGCAGCGGCTGAATTCGCGATGCCCGCACAAATAAATACTGCCCAATTAAGTGAAACTGCTGATAATCTTCAGGTAAAGCTTTTATCAGAGGCTGGTTTGACACCAGAGGTGGTGGTAAGGGTTAAGCAAAATATTAATGTCGGCGCTCATGAGGGGGTCTCGTTTACCAAGCAAAACATGCCGCAGGAGATAGATACGGCAATAAAAGATGCCGGTTTCACCGGAGATGTTAAAGTAAAAATAAGTTCAAGCCGTAAAGGACAAGTTCTTGCAGAAAGTAAGATGAATATCAGGGTTTTGAGAATTGAGGATAATTCCGCGGATATTACAATAACTTTTGATAATTTCGATACAAATAGCAAAGATCAGATAAGCAAAATACGCAACTCTCATGAGAACAAAGAAACAGGCTTGTTGCTTGACACTAATGAGGCAAAGCATCTTGATTTGTTTACAGCAATGAAAGATCAGGGCAAGGCTAAGGTTACATTAGAGCGTACTCTATTTAGCGAAGAAATCAAGGAAAAGCAGTCATTGCTTGATTTTATAGCGATTGACGAGACAATGTTTGCTGCTGCTGCCGGAGAGGTCCTGACTGAAAAGGTGTTTAAGACGCGGCTTAGCGGATTGATGAGCCAGCAAATGGTAACCGATGTGACTGAAGGCGGAACAACTAAATTCATGCTCACACAAAACAATTCTCTTAGCGTTAAATTAGAATCAGGAGAAACAGTGACGGCAAATTTGGATAGCCTCCTATTGCAGATAGGTTTATCGCCAAACGATTTTATAATTGTTGACTCAAATACTTCGGCGGCCATGCAAAACTCGGAGAATCCGCTGCCCGTGACTAATGAAATAATTTTAGCAGTTGCGGAAAATATTGGCAAAAAGAGCAATGCCAAAGTCAGAGTACATAGGGTAGTTCCTAATGACAAAGAGACAGTGGCCGAACTGATAAAGTTCCAGGCAGCAAATGATAATGTAACATTTTCGGTGTTTGAAAAGAATATTGGCTCCAAACAGATAAGAAACGGAGATGCAATTGTGCTTCGAGCATTGGGGATATTATCCGGTACTGAAAAAGTAGAGGTTGGAAGCAGAAAAGCCTTTGCCCGTGCGATACTGGCAACCATAAAAATCGATATGTCCCAGAAAGACTTAGAGAGTTTATTAGGAGAAACATATGAGTCTACAAGTATGGGGCTAATAATTACTCTGGATAAAGATATAGAATTGTTAATAGCCGCTGAAACATGGGCTTAATTATTTAATTTTGCAGGCATGCAGGATAAGGATAATCCTACATGCACTGTTTTAAAAACAGGGAATAATAATTTCATACCGGGTCAAATATTCAATACCATTCATTAAAGTAAATACTTGACTAACCATACCTGCACCTCGTAGGTGCAGGTATGGTAGGAAAGGTAGAATATGAGTAAAAATGAACAAAAAAAATTATATACCGATAAGATATATCATGTATTTTCTAAAAGTATTTTCAAATTTAAAATTTTTAGAAATACCGAAGAATTTGACAGAATGAGAGAACTGATTTGGTTTTATAAGAGAGAAAAGCCTGTTATCAGGTATTCATCTTTTTTGGAATTAATTAATAAAGATAGCTTTTATAAGCATAATTTATCGGATAATAGGGATTTAGTGGAAATAATAGCATATTGTATTATGCCCACACATATTCATCTGGTTTTAAAACAGGTGATAGATAAAGGTATTTCAACTTTTCTGAGTAATGCGCTTAATAGTTATACCCGCTATTTTAACTTTAAGATTAAAAGAAAGGGGCCTCTTTGGGAAAGCAGATTTAAAAGTGTCAGCGTTGATACTGACGAACAGCTGCTGCACCTAACCAGGTATGTACACCTTAATCCAGTAACCGCCCGCTTAGTAGATGCCCCCAAGGATTGGAAATATTCCTCTTATAAGGAATTTTTACAGGAGAGGACTGGGGAAAAATCTATTTGTAACTATTTTAATGTTCTTGACATAGATCCCCATCAATACAAGGAATTTGTGAATTCTCAAATCGATTATCAGCGCGAATTAGCAGTGATAAAAGCAAAATTCATTGATTGACCATACCTGCACCTACGAGGTGCATGTATGGTAATATTTGTTGCTAAATCACTTAGGATATTTTAGGATATAATGTTGACAGTAGGAGTATTGTATGGTAAACTTTATCAATTTTGTTAACCCGGTTATAACGTATTGTGTTGATAATCTAAAAGTGGTTGAAAGAGGAGGATTTAGATGAATAATGGGGGCATTTTAAATAGGGTGAAGGGTTTAGGTGGTAGGGGTTGGATTATCATAGGCTTGATGGCGGGCATGTTTTTGGTGCAAAATCATGCTGCCTTTGCTCAGGAAGTAACGGATAATGAATCTGTTTTAGAGCTTATGGATGATGTAGAGGAGATAGATAATCAGCCGACAGAGCTTGAATTATCTGGCCCTTTAGCTATAGAGGATGAGATAATTGAGGAAGATTTCGCTGAGGCTGAGGAAGAAAAACCAAAGGATATATTTGACCTGGTTATCCCGGCTTCATGGGGGCGCGTAAAAGAGGTATATAAAGGAAGCAGTGAGGAAGTTATTATCCATATCCAGGACGCGCATAATAATTATGAAGCGCAGACAAATATAGCAAATATAATTGATTCGCTTGTTGAGGAGTATGGCCTTAATATTGCCGGAATTGAAGGGTCTGTTGGGAGAATAATGACAGAATTATATTCAACTTTTCCTGACGATGATGCCCGATATTTGGCTAGTGATTTTTTTGTTAGAGACGGTACATTTAGCGGGCCGGAAGCTTTGGTTATCCGCAAGGGATTTGAATACCCCCTGAAGATATATGGGATTGAGAACGAGGAACTCTATAATACTAACCTCGAAGCCTTTAAGGAATCTCTTCCTTTTAAAAAGGACGCGATAGCTTATTTTAAAGAGTTAGGCAGTAGGCTGGGAGAGCTAAAATCCCAGCTTTATACTCCTGAACTGCTTGAAATTGACGGAAAACAACTGGCTTATGAGATTGGATTCTTGAGTTTAAATGATTATTGTCAGTATCTAAATAATATGGTGAAGGATATGGAGCAGATCAATGAGGATTATCCGAATTTCAAAAAACTTTTAAAAGCTGTAGAAATTGAAGAAGTTTTGGATTTTGCTAAAGCCGAGGAAGAACGCACAAAACTCTTAACAGAGTTAACCAATGTATTGACAGAAGAGGATATCAGAAAGCTGTTAGATAAAGGAATAGCTTACAAAAATGAACAGATGAGCGCATCCCTCTATCTTTCTTTTGTAAAGGAGCTGGCCAAGAAAAACGAGGTAGACTTTACAGAGTATAAAAACCTGGATCAGTATATCGAATATGCAACAAGTTATGATGAGATAGAAAGTTTTGAGCTTTTTAATGAAATAGAAGAAGTCAATTTAGCTATAAGGTCAAAGCTTTATGCTATTGACACCCAGAAAAAACTTGATTTTTTAGTAAGAGGGTTAAAGGTAATGATGCGGCTTGTTGAAATAAAGATGGTGAATAAAGACCTGGAGTTTTACATGAGCCATCAAAGTGAGTTGAAGGTGGATGAATATATCAGCTTTATTAAGGAACAGGCAGGCGAATACGGCATTACAATGGATTTGCCTGTGGATATCAGCTACCTTGATGTTTATATACCTGCCTGGGTAGAGTTTTACCGGGTTGCCGGATTCCGGGATGCGGCGATGATTGATAATACACTGAAACTTCTAAGGAAAAATAAACAAAGGCTGGGCATAATGGTAACCGGTGGATTTCATACCCGCAAACTGATAGAGCTTATGCAGGAAAGAGGGATTTCTTATATAGTCGTGACCCCGCGCATTACTCAAAATATACCCGGCCCTTATTTTGACCGGATGACAGGCAAAAAGACAGAATGGGAGGAAGTTTTGGAAGGGGCACGTGAAATAGTGCCTCAAGAGGCAGGCAATGTCCAATAAAGAGATAATAAGCTTAAAAAGCAAAAAATGGTAAATGGCGCTAAACGAACAAAATAAAATATAAGGCTTTAAAAAATAAAATTATTTTTTTGTAAGTATTGTAATGGCAACCAGTTATAGTTTTCAAAAAATTTTTTCATAACCTTGCGGAATTTGAAAACCTATGGTATACTTAATCACCTTTGCTTATTTTTTTTAAAGAGATTTTTTAGATATAGTAAATAGAGTTTAAAGAAAAACAAAAAACAGGAGGTTAAAAAATGGAAAAAAAGTTCAGCATTTTACAGGGGTTAAAATTAAAAGGAGGAAATATGTATAAGAAGGTATTGTCAGTTTTGGTTGTATGTTCTTTTATGATCTCTAATGTTTGTTTTGCTATGCCGGCAGTAGCACCAGCGCTGAATTCCTCAGTAAAAAGCACTGTGGATAATATAGCAAGGGAGAGTGTTCTAGACAGCTCATTGCCTGAGGCAGAAAGGCTATCTAAAGTTGCCGAAATGGACGCAATGTTTAATTCATTGACTGATGTAAAATTTACTGAGGTTAAAAAACTATGGGCTAAGATTAAAAATGAAAATGGTATTGAGGCAAAAGCTGAGGCAATTAGAGTAGGTTTAATTCCTCTAGATGATAAAGTTTGGCAGATTAATTTAGAAGATGGAACTTCTCGTTATTTGACAACTAACGATCAAACAGGTGCGGTTGAGATTAGTGAAAATCGTCCACAGGGTTATGTCGCTAAAGGTTCAGATGAAGACTTAAAGGCCATGACAGAAGAAGCACTTTTAACCGAGAAACCGGTTTCTGCTGAGAGAAAAACCGCAGAGTCAGCAAAGTTGAGCGATGTTTTAGCTAAGGCTAGGAATACCTCAGCTGAAATTCAGCTTTCTAAAGTTTGGGATGGTAACGGGAAAGAAACAGTAAGATTAGATGAGATTCTTGGTAAAATTCAAGCTAACTTTGACCGTCTTGGGATGGGAACTATTAATACTCAAGCAAAAGACAAGGATACTTTCCTTAATTCCCTGTCTCTTGTTAATAGAATTTTAATTGGCAACAGGATGGAAGATGTATCTACAGATCTTATTATACATGAGATTTTAGAAAACATGGGATTTGAGCATGCAGATATACTTAAAATCCAAGCTGCTATACATGGAATTGATGTAGCTAATAGGAAAACAGAAGGGGAAATGGCAAAAACTCTTAAAGCCATACAAGATCGTAAAAGTGCAGATATAAAAGAAGCTAATGAACCTGCCAATAAAATAACAAAGAACATGGGTGAAGAAATAGCAGACACAAAACAAGCTGACAAATCATCCGAAGAAGTAGCAGTAGACATTTCAGAGAATGCTGTAAAAGCTGTTTTGGGTAACGAAGCTATTACTGCAAGTAAAGTTGCAGCAACAGACATAGGTGTTGCTGCGGTTAAGGCAAGCAGAGTATCATTACTTAATACTGGTAGCTTGAAAAGGCTTGCTGATGAAGAAGATGTAGAAAAAGTTGCGGCTATGTTGCAGTGGATTTCAGCCCTTGAGGATGTAAATGCGGAGATTCCCTTACTTGAAGCAAAGATGTTTGCTACATTAGATAACGCAGGAGAAATTGATCTAACTAATCTTGCTGCGACGCTCATTGATAGAATGCAAGGAATAAAGTTAAAAGAAGGTGCTGTTATTCATGTGTTTAGTGCAGGTGCTCACTACGCGGAATTACAGAAAAGAATTAATCTTTTGCTAGGCAGGGAGGATTGGCAGGGAAATCCGATTTTTAAATTTCATGAAGGTGATGAAGGAACCGTAAGTTTTACAGACAATGTTACAATGAACCGTGTTCATGTTATGCATACAGACTCAACTAAACAGGATAAGAATAATCAAAAACTTGCTGGAGCAAACTATCATTTTATTAATGTTGATATTGAAGCTATTAATGGTTTGGCGCTTTTATCTGCAATACTGCAGGGTAAAAAGACAGATGCAATTAATAAAGTTTTGGCAGATATAGCAGCTGGTGAATTAGATCTGCTTCCTGCTGCGTTTGTTCTTAGTGATGAAATGCGTTTTAAAGTAGAAGTTGTAAAAGCTTTGTTACAGAAGGCATAATATGCTGGGCTTAGTGCCCGTTTTAATGAAAGTTTTAGGAAGAGTTCTTTACAAGTTAATCAGTTCCAAATAGGTTGGGCGGGTGGGCGAAGATGAAAAAACCGTCTTCGCTCACCCGCTTTCTGTGTAAAAGGACTGCTGTGAAACACAGTCCTACACAGATTATCGACGAGCAATCTGCGATTATCAGGAAAGTGAAAAAAGATTTTACTGAAAAATATTTTTCCTCATTCTCGACTGACATCCTGTCGCATCTATAACTTAAATCCGGGAAAACATTTCCCAGTAAAATCTAAGCCG
>JAKLQT010000098.1 GCA_022013205.1 Candidatus Omnitrophota bacterium
AACATGTGAGTACTGTTCATAAAGATGCACGATCACCTCTGCATCGCCTTGAGTTCGAAATACATGCCCTTTTTTTTCAAGCTCCCGGCGCAGTTCTCTGAAATTATATATCTCACCGTTAAATATTAAGCAAAGGCTTCGGCCTTCATTATAAATAGGCTGGCCGCCGGTTTCCAGATCAATGATTGACAGCCGCCTATGCCCAAGCCCGACATTATTTTTAATAAAAAAACCCTGGCTATCCGGCCCGCGGTGAACCAGCGCGTTACTCATTTTTTCTAAGATATGCTTATCAACAGGCCTCTGGTTAAAATTAATTATTCCGCATATCCCGCACATATTTATTCTAATCCCTCTATCTACCGGCTTGATCCTTTTAAAACAAAATCAAACACTGTTTTCAATCTTGCAGCATTCACCTTAAGCGAATATTTTTCTTCAATCATATTACGCGCCGCCAGGGAAATCTTTTCTCTTAGTTTTTTATCCTGGATAAGCATTGTTAATTTTTGAACCCAATCATTAGCAATCGAGGCCAGAAATCCGTTCTCACCTTCAACAATCATTTCTTTATAAACACCGGCATCTGAACATACAACCGGAATACCGCATGACATATACTGCAGAGCTTTAAGCCCGCACTTTCCTTTGCCCCAGCCGTCATCAAGCAATGGAGCAACACCGATATCCAATTCATGCAAATCCGCCACCTCTGTGTCCATATCCCATTTCTTATTAACTACCTTAACGCCTTTTACGGCAAAATTTCTTCCCCCGATAACATGCAGGCAAATGTTAAAATTTTTGCTTAATTCCTTAAACACACCCTCAATACTTTTAAGGTAAATGAGCGAATGTTCTGTGCCGATCCATCCAATAACAGCCTGCTCATTATCACTTATAAGCCTTTTCTTAATGTAAAACCTGTCTGTATCCACACAGGTAGGTATAACACAAACATTAGGATTAAAACGGCCGGCATATTCCCTCAGGTAAACATTGCCCGTGATAATATGACTGCTGCCTTTGATAATCTCCCTGATATTATGTTTATATCTGAATTTATAAATAAAACCGGCGCGCCCGGCAGGTACAAGAAAAATCGCGTCATCAAAATCAAAAACCACATTTTTATTCAGCTTCATTATCATCTTTTCGATTATAGGGTATATCTGCGGGAATATTTCCCTTTGCAAGAAAACAATATCATAGCGAGAAACTCTCAAGACATCGATTAAGCGCTTAAAAAACACCGGCACAAGCGCGGCGAGTTTCTTTAGAGGATGATACCCTGAATACACTTTAAGATAATTCCCTTTTGAAACACCGGGACTCAAAGTATATTCAATTCCCTGTTCTTTTAAAAAATCCAGATACTGATACACTCGGTAGCGGCTTGCCGGGCCGTCAATATCTGTTTGTGTCAAGAATAAAACTCTCATTTGTTCAGCCTTTACTAAAAATCATTTGGCGGTATGAGTTCAACCGATTTCTAAATCTTTTTTTAAATTCTATACAAACCAGGAATTTCCCTATTTCCTTGCTCGCTACCCTGCGCCGCTTTTGAATAATCCCGCGCTTAATCAATATTTGCGGTAAATATTTCAGAAATGTAAATATTGAAAACATCAAGTATGGAGCCAGTATTAACTCTATAAAAGAGGCAATCTCGAATAAAATTATATGATGCATATTCCTCAGCATCAAATCCAGCGTGGCATTTTTAAAAACCATCATATAGCGGTTTTTAAAATAATGTTTGTGTATCCACTTTCTATCAGCTCCCTTTACGGATCCTCCCCGATAGTGATAGGCAACAGCCTTGGAAGTAAATACGCACCTCCAGCCAAAAAGCTGAGCCCTCCAGTCAAGATCGGTATCTTCATAAAAAGCAAAGAATAATTCATCAAAATACTCTCCGTTGATCTTAGTATCTTCAAGCATCTTTTTTCTATATAATGCCGCAGCACCGGTTGTTCCGAAAACATTTTCCTGAACATTATATTGCCCGCGGTCTTTTTCTCTCTGCCCGCGGTTAAACGGGCAAAAACTTTTAGTGAGCAAATGCCCGGTACTGTCAATAATATCGGTCTTCCTGTTATCCGGATCCAGTTTTAAAAGTTTTCCGGCGGCTGAACCTATTTTTTCGCTGCTTTGAGCCGCCTTGACCATTTCTTTGACATAATCCTGTTCTATTATGACATCCGCGTTTAGCAATAAAACAAATTCCCCCTTGCTGCGTGAAATCACGTTATTATTGGCTTTGCAGAATCCAAGATTTGTACTATTCTCAATCAATTTTATTTCAGGGAATTCGCTCCTGATTTTTTCTCTTGATCCGTCCCCGGAATTATTATCGATCACAAACAATTCCAAAGGCGCATAATCCTGTTTTAATACCGAGGATATGCAATCGCAGATAATATCAATGTTATTCCAGTTTAAAATTATTACCGATACTAACATATAAACAAATAATCTCTTAAAGTAATAGCTGATTTCAATTTATAATCCGCTCTCATTTATTTCCTGCTAATTCACCTATACTAGCGACTAATCGAGACAGGAAAGCGATATAAATCTCTTTTAATATGGCAATTGTTCCATACTTTTTTCCCTTCGCATAACGAAAAATTACTATTGACTCCATAATTGAGCTTATCGGCGAAATAAGGATCCGGCAAAGAAGGCCAAAGAATGATTTTTTTCTTCCTAAGATTGCATTGAATGACTGCAAATTAGCACACCTATATTTGAACAATCGGGTTAACGTATAATTATGAGAATGGATGATCACTGAAGCCGGTTCATATGCTATCGCATAACCAGCCTCCAACATTCTTTTTGCCCAATCTTGATCTTCCCCGATTGGAAGAGTCTCCGTAAACGGCATTTTATCCCAAACACTTTTTTTAATAGCACAACTAACCGTGGAAAATCTAATGAGTCCTGCTAAATGAACCTGCTTGTCATTTTGGATAAAATTAGAAAAACGTATAATTTCTTTTACCGGGCGCATTCCCGAAATTAATTCTATCTCCATGTATAGATAACAATTTTTTTTAGGGATATGCCTGCTATATACACCCACAATGCTATCGTCCTCTTCAAGATCATTTATCAGAGGCTCCAGCCAGTTTTTATTTAAAGGCACGGCATCACCATTTAAAAACACGATGTACTTGCCCTGTGCCATATTCCCGCCCAGATTCCGGGTCCTTCCATGCTGAAATACCTCAGGCGGATTTTCAACTAATAACACGGCTGAAAAACTCCGGATAATTTCAATAGTATTATCAGATGACCCGGAATCAATTACAATAACTTCTATAATTCTTTCAGATGCCTGCCGAAAAATAACATCTAAAGTTTCTTTAATGTTTTCTTGTGCATTTTTAGTCAAAATAATAATCGAAACATCAGCATTATTTTTCATGGTACACCATTTTTTTTAGACCTTTTATAATCTCTTTGCCGGCCTTGGTACCTTTTATTCTATTTTTCAAAAAAATCACTGTTTTATTTCTCAATAAAGATTTAAGCAAATGATCTTTTTTGCTTATTTGCAATGAATGTATTAAGGCATCATTTAGAAATTTGTAGTCAACCCCCTTTATTTTTGCGCCATGCGGATTTCTTCGATATTCATCATGTGATTTTATCAATGATAGATCATGTTTTTGGCAATATTCATACAAATCACTACCGGGATGGGGAGTAAAAAAAGCCGGGCTGCAATGATCCGGCGAAATCTCTTTTATCATTTTTAAAGTATCCTGAACTTCCTGTTTAGTCTCAGTCGGCATTCCCATCATATAATTAGCCCAAATCTTAATACCATATTTCCTGCATATTTGAGCTGCTTTATAATTTTGCTCAACCGTGGTTCCCTTACGTAAAAAATTTAAAATACGCTGATTACCGCTTTCGAATCCAATGATGAACATATACAAACCGGCCTCTTTCATCTTTTCAATCAAGTTCTCATTACGGCATATAAGATCTGCCCGGCTCTGACAGACAAAAGGCGCTTTAAACCCTTCTTTTGCATATAGAAAACAAAACCTTTCCACCCAATTAACATCTTCAGTAATGCAATCATCGTGAATCATTAAACTTTTAAACCCATACTTTACCCTAAGCTCTTTCAACTCTTCTATTATGTTATCCGCACTTCGCCGGCGAACCTGATCACCAAACAGTTTTCTCTCAGCCGGCTGACAAAAACTACAATTATACATACATCCCCTGCCGGCAATTAATGTCATAAATGGCTGCGGCAGTTCAGGAAGAATAGGCATTTCATGCCCGCTATAAAGCTCTCTGTCAATAAAAGGAAGCTCGTCAAGTACAGGTTTAATCCCTGGAATAATTTTTTCTGTTTGCAACCCCTCCTTGATTCCTTGTAATAATTTTGTAAAGCTAATTTCCCCTTCACCGGTAATAATATAATCAATATCCTGATTACCCCTCATATCCTCAGGTACAATTGTAGGATGCGGGCCACCGACAATAATCTTTGTGTTTTTATTACACTGCTTAATAATTTTTGCGCACTTCATAACCGGATTATAGTCAACGCTCATCATACTCAGGCCCACCACATCCGGCTTCTTAAGCTGTATTGCCAATTTAAAATCAGCCCAGTTTCTTAATAAACGCAAGTCTATTAATTCCGGGATAAAACCATTTTTCTTTGCATAAGCGCTTATTGAACAAAGCCCATGATTTATCCAGCTGGATTCCGTAGGATCCCCTTTAGAAAAGCTCTCAAACCCACAACCGCTTATACTTGCATGAATCAATAATATTTTCATGGATATTATCCCTAATTATCTTTTGCTTATAAATCCCTTGAGGTTACGCAAAAAAGCTGTTACCTTCCAGATAGTTGATTGCTCCATTTGAGCTATCTTAGTGTTGAGATTATAAATTTTATT
>JAKLQT010000099.1 GCA_022013205.1 Candidatus Omnitrophota bacterium
CAGAATAAAAGAAACAAACCCCTTATTTTTAACATCAAGCGTTGTCGCGATGCCCCTGAAAAGCTGGGCGCAGAAATTCAGGTTGGAAACATTATGAAGCTCATCAATAATGATCAAAACCCCGTCTTTGTTTTCTCCTTTTTGAACTGAGCGCATCGTATCCACCAGTTTTGTCAACACAGCCACCATCTGGTCTTTCAACGCGATCACCTCTTCACTTTGACGAGCTTCAATTTCCGCGGAAAAAACACCTATCGAAAACTTGCCGTTTTTGAACAATTTTCCCAGGCTGGACGAGAGGACATCCATCGCGCTTGCGGGCAGTTGATCCGTAAGTTCATTTAACGAAAATTGAAGCGCGCTTCCTATATCCTGCCCGCTTTCAACAGAATAATAAGAGGTAATAAAATTTAAACTGCCCAGGACGTCATCATTCGCCCCGGCAACAAATCTTATTAATTTGGCTAAAGCAGTTTTTCCGATACCCCTGACTCCCATCAGCAGGAAGCTGGCCGGCATGCCGTTTTTGACCTGTTCCAGCTTACTGATAACCCGTAAAATTTGCTCTTTTCTGCCGGCAAATAAATTGGTGGAAACTGTCGCGTTAGGATTAAATGGATTAATTTTTATGTTCACTTTTATACTCCTTTTTTAGTTGGCAAGTTAAATCATATAGAATGCATATATAATATCAAATTTTGTTATATATTCAATATATATTTTGCGTTTATCTTATATATTACAAATAGAACGACCAAATATGCCCTCTTCGTGTTTTATAATATTTTCCACTTTATATAATTTTGATCATGTTTTAACTCAAGTTTCATACCACCCTCCACCTTATGCTAAAAATTTTTTCAATCTTTGTTTTCTGTTTTAACTGCGCTTCCACTTTATCAATCAACTGTTCTTTTCTTTTATCCACGTCATCCTGGCTGTCATAAAGCTTCTTGCGCATTTCATTGCGCTTCTTTTCCGTGTCTTTTATCTGACGCTGTACTTTTATCTTTTCCTCAAGTTCCACTATTTTCTTCGCGTTTGTCTTGGCAGTTTTTATGTCAATATCCAATTTTTTTAAATCAAGCTCCAGCGCCTTCTTCATATCCTCAGCCCATTTGTCTAACTTATCAACTTCATCGTCAAAGAACTCATTATTCCGCTGGGCACTGCGAGAAGATATTAAATTTATTGTTTCCTGCTCTATATTATCGAGTTTCTTTTTTTCATCATCAGTAATTACTATTCTATCGTTTTGTATCCGCCCTGCCAGATAAAATAATTTCTTTGCGATATCCTGCTCAAGAGCATCCCCTTTTGCATCGAAAGCGGAAATTAACATATGATCCTCCGCCTCAAGCGCATCAATGGTGTAATTGCTCACTTTCATGACGCCGTTCTTTCCTATAAGCGGCTTTAGTACCGAAATAATGCTCAAGTTATTAGAATAATCAAAAACTAACTCCGCCCCATTTAAATGCTTTTTCTTAACCTCATTAAGAATACTTTGCGCTAATGGATGCCCGGGGCGGTAAATATGAGCATCTTCAATATTCTTGCCGATGCGGTATGGCCCGCGCGGGATATCCTCATTAGAAAAAGGATTACTTTTAAGCATAAAAGAGTATTCGTGTTCAGCAAAATCAGCTTTATCGCCAAGATAGAACCGGGTTATATCCCATAACCAGCGTTCATAACAATCCAAGTATGATTGGCTCTCCTTGATATTAACTTTCAACTTTTCATGCACTTCAGAATCAAAATTCTCTAAAAGTTTTTGACGGGTGTCTCTTAAGCTATCCGTAATGCTTTCGCCCATTTCATTTTGAAGGGCGTCAAACGCGGTATTAATTTCATCTTCCGTGCGGCATGATTGATAAATTCCCGCGATGCGCTTCTCAAAGTCAACGCCGGATTCAATGCTTCCCAACACCTCGTCGCTTGCCCCAAATACACCCTTAAAGAGGCTGAATTTTTCATCTAAAAGTTCATAGACCCTCTGATCCGCGGCATTCTTACGATTGACAAAATTAATCACAACTACATCGTACTTTTGCCCATACCGATGGCAGCGGCCTATCCGCTGTTCAATACGCTGAGGATTCCATGGCAAGTCGTAATTTATCATAAGCGAGCAAAATTGAAGATTGATGCCCTCAGCGCCTGCTTCAGTAGCAATCATAATCTCTGCTTCGTCTTTAAAATAATCTATAATAGCGGCGCGCTTATCGGCCGTCTTCGATCCGGTAATTTTGTCAGTATTTCTATGTTTCTTAAACCAAGCCTCATATATCGCCTTAGATTTATCATCATTATTTGAGCCGTTAAAAAGGACAATCTTATTTTCATATCCGTTCTCTGAAAGCAGCCGCAAGAGAAAATCCTGAGTAATCCGTGATTCAGTAAAAATAATCGCCTTCTTCTTAGCGCCCAGTTCTGCCGCCATTTCAAAGCCTTTTTTTAGGGCAATAAGCAAGGCGTCTCCCTTGGAATTTTTCCAAATCTTTTTTGCCATGCCGCGATAATTTTCAAGCTCAACCTTTTCTTGCTTCATCAAAGCGGCATCTTCTTTCGTATATACTACTTCCTTTTTAGCCGTCTCTTTATCATCATCTTCTTCATCGCTCCACTCATCAGAAAGTTCATCGTAGTTTTCAAAATCTTCACTAAGCCCTTCAATGCCAGATTCTTTTTCAGATATCTGCTTCTCGGCCTTTTCAATAAGCTTTGTTAACCTGTATGTAATGCTGTTGAGCGTGCTTGCAATAGCAAACGAAGAAGATGCTAATAATTTTCTTAAAATAAGCGTTATTAATTGCCGCTGGCCTGAGGGAAGGGCAAAAAGCCTAGGTTTCTGAAGATATCCGGACATACCATTGTAAAGTTCAATTTCTTGTTCTGTCGGTATATAGTCCTGTGTTAGCGGGATGCGCTTTGTGTATTTTATATATTCAAGTACCTGGCGGCGAAGCGTTCGAGTACAAATCGGCTTTAAACGATTACGCAAGTCCGTAAACATTTCCTGCCTAGGCTCTACTAAGCCGAGCTCGCTTTCAAATATATCCTGCTCTTTTGAAACCTTAGAATAATTAACCTTAAAACTTGTCAGATCCCCAAATACATGATCATCAATTACGCTGACCAGCCCGTACAACTCAAGTAGAGAATTCTGCAGCGGAGTGGCTGTAAGTAGTATTTTTGGCGTCTCGCTTAAGGCATTCTTAATTTCTCGCGCTATCTTATTGCTAGTTTTATAAACATTGCGCAGATGATGCGCCTCATCAATTACTACCAAATCCCACATAGTCTGTTTGATATACGGAGCTCTTGTTCGCGCGAAGTGATATGAACATATAATAAGAACATCTTCTTGATTGAATGGGTTAAGGTTACCGTCTTTTATATATTGGTTAAACGATTTTGTTTCGAGAATAATTGATGGTAAAAAGAATTTCTCCTGTAATTCCGCGTTCCATTGTTTACGCAAACTCGATGGCATAATCAAAAGGATTTTTCTTTTTCGTTCTGCCCATTTCTGAGAGAGAACAATCCCTGCTTCAATTGTTTTACCGAGACCAACTTCATCAGCAAGAATTGCTCCTTTAGAAAGAGGCGATCTAAATGCAAAAAGAGCCGCTTCTATCTGATGTGGATTAAGGTCAACTTGGGCATTGGAAAGCGTTGAGGATAATTTCTCTAAGCTATCCGAAGCACATCGTTTTGTTAATTCGTATGCAAAATATTTCGCGTGATAATCCGTAATCATTCCTTAATCCTGAAATTTCTTTCTTTAACAAAAATGCTTTTTTCAGCAGTCCCTATTATAACGCAAAAACAGAACAATCCAAACCAAAACCTTAACTCCTATAATCCCAAATTTTGCATTAGGCAAAATTTGGGCTAAATGTTCTATGCCGAATAAATTATTCACAGCATATGTGTTTGCGAAATAACTAAATAATTACTTTTTGATAGGGGAAGGTAAAACAAGGTCAATGCCCCATGCCTTTGAGCATATCCAAAGCATGAGGAATAATGTCCAGAATCGCAATCAAAGATTCTTTGACGGCTTTAGGGCTGCCCGGCAAATTAATTATAATTGTATTTCCTCTTATGGCACTTATCCCCCTTGAAAGCGCGGAGTTTTTTGTTTTCTTAAGGCCTTCGGACCTGATTAATTCGGATATGCCCGGTATTGTTTTTTGAGCTACTTCCACGGTGGCATCCGGGGTTACGTCTCTCGGCCCTAAGCCGGTGCCTCCCGTCGTGAAGACAAGATCAGCCTGTAACTTATCGCAATATTCGACAAGTTTCTCTTTTATTAATTCTTTCGCATCCGCGACGATATCGTACCTGAGGATTTCTCCATTGATATTTTTGATAATACCCATAATCGCCGGCCCGCTTTTATCCTCGTATTCGCCTTTTGAACATCGGTCACTAACTGTTAATACGGCAAATTTAAACATTTTTTATCACCTCAATATCATCTCCGATAGAAATATCTCCCCCCTTGATAACTTTCGCAAATATACCTTCACGAGGCATAATACAATCGCCGGTTTTATAATAAATAGCGCAATACTTATGACACTCTTTTCCTATTTTCGATAGCTCCAGGACAGCCTCCGCTCCGATATTTAATCTGTCTCCGACA